>DAMBCY010000001.1:0-29244 GCA_032056255.1 Cellulomonas sp.
GGAGTCCAGGAACCGGCGCGACCGCTTCCGGTCCACCAGCGGGAGCAGCGCCCGGACGGTCTCGCCGACGTCGCCGACCACCGCGAGGTCGGTCCGGGTGCGCCGGCCCAGCCGGGTGGGGTCGATGTCGACCTGCGCGGTGCGCACGTCGGCCGGCAGGAACTGGTCGTACGGGAAGTCGGTCCCGAGCAGGATCAGCAGGTCGGCGTCGTCCATCGCCGCCTGGAGCGCCCCGTACCCGAGCAGGCCGGTCATGCCGACGTCGAACGGGTTGTCGTACTGGATGTGCTCCTTGCCGCGCAGGCTGTGCCCGAGGGGCGCGGCGATCCTGTCGGCGAGCGCGATCACGTCGTCGTGCGCCCCGCGGACGCCGGCGCCGGCCAGGATCGTCACCCTCTTCGCCCCGTCGATCGCGGCGGCCAGCGCGGCGACGTCCGCCCCGTCGGGCACGACGCGCGGGCGGCGCGGTCGCGTGAGGGTGTCCGTGCCCGGCGCGGGCGCCTCGAGGTCGGCGACGTCGCCGGGGAGGGTGAGGACGGCGACGCCCGGGGCGCCGTAGGCGTGGTGGATCGCGCTGCGGATGACCCGCGGGGCCTGCGCGGCCGAGGAGATCATCTCGGAGTAGACGGAGCACTCGACGAACAGCCGGTCGGGGTGGGTCTCCTGGAAGAACTGCGTGCCGATCTGCGCGCTCGGGATGTGCGAGGCGATCGCGAGCACCGGCACCCGGCTGCGGTTCGCGTCGTACAGGCCGTTGATCAGGTGCAGGTTGCCGGGGCCGCACGACCCGGCGCAGACCGCGAGCGTCCCGGTGATCTCGGCCTCCGCGGCCGCCGCGAACGCCGCGGCCTCCTCGTGCCGGACGTGCACCCACGCGATGTCGGCGCCGTCCTTGCGAGCCCGCCGGACCGCGTCGACCACCGGGTTCAGGCTGTCTCCGACGATCCCGTAGATGTGCCTGGCGCCGGCCGCCACCACCTGGGCGACGAGCTGGTCGGCCACCGTGCTGCTGCGTCCCACGTCCTGCTCCTGTCGTCGGTCCTCCGATGGTCATCCCATGACTCGGCGGCTGCCACCCGGAGGAGCTGTCTCGTCGGTCACGCGGACGCACCGACCTGAAGAAAGTCTGCGGAGGACCTGTGGACATCGCACCCGGAGCCCGACCCGGCTGGCAGGCTCGGCACGTGGACCAGACCTCCGTGGACACCGCGCGCCGCGAGCTCACCGACTTCACCCGCTGCGCCGCGTGCGGCACCCCGCTCGCCAGCGGGCGCTGCGGCCGCTGCGGGCTGGACCTGACCGGGGCCGACGGCGTGCGGATCGCCGAGGCGTCCCGCCGCGCCGCCGCGGCGCTGGACGACCGGGACCGGCTGATCCGGACGGTCCGGGCCGCGCAGGTGCCCGCCGGGACGCACGTGCCCCTGCGCACGGCCCCGCCGGCCGCACCCGCGCCGGTCCGGGCGTCGTCGACCTCCACCCCGGCGGCGCCTGCGGCGGCGACCGGGCGCCCCGTTCCCCCCGCGCGACCGCAGCCCGCCCCGTGGTCCGGTCCGGTCCCGCAGCTGGCGCCGCCCGCGACCGGCTGGCTGCCCCCCGGCGCCGTCCCCCCGTCGGGCACCCCCTGGCCGCAACCCGTCCCGCAGCGCCCGTTCGACGTCGCCCGGCTGTTCGCGCTGGCCGGTGCGGGCCTGGTCGCGGCGGCCGCGCTGGTGTTCGCGTTCTTCGTCCTCGACGACGAGCCGGGCGCCCGGGTCGCGGTGCTCGTGCTCGCCACGGGGCTCGCGACCGCCGGCACGCTGGTGCTCCGCCGCACCGGCATCGGTTCGTCCGCCGAGGCGGTCGGGGGCCTCGTGGTCGCGCTGTCCGTCGTGGACGTGTGGGTGGTCGCGGAGCTGGCGGGCGAGCGCGCCCGGTGGCTGGTCCTGGCGTTCCTGCTCGTGGCGCTGGGCGTGGGCCTGACGGCCGCGGGCCTCGCGGCGCGGGTCCGGTCCTGGACGCTCGCCGTGCTCGTCCTGCCCTTCGTCCCGGTCGCCGTCGCCGGCTGGTTCCAGACCCCGTGGGCGCTGCACCTCGCGCTGCTGACCGCCGCGCTCGTCACCCTGGTCCGGGTGCCGTACCGGCAGGCCGTCGAGGCCCGGTTCGGCCCGGCGAACCCCTGGACCGGCACGCTGCTCGGCCTGGCCGCGGCCGGGTTCCTCGCGCTCGCCCTGCTCACCCTCCCCTCGCTGCCCGAGGTCGCGCCGGGGTGGGGCACGGGGAGCGCCGCCGTCGGGCTGCTGCTCGTGGCCGTCGTCGCCGAGGTGCAGTCCCGGTCCGGCCAGGCCGGCACCGCCTGGACCGCGGCGGCAGGGGCGTTCGCGGTGCTCGCCGCCGTCGTCGCCCCGCTCGGCGCCGCTCCCGGAGCGGGCACCGCGCTCGGCGTCGGCCCGCTCGCGGGGGCCGCGGTCTGGGCCCTCCTCGCCCTGGTGCCCGCGGCGACCGGCCGGGCCGCCGACGTCGCGCACCGCGCCCGCGTCTCCGGGGGCTGGGTCGCGCTCGTCCTGGCGGCCCTGCCCGGCACGGTCCTCGGTGCCGGGGCGACGCTCGGCCTGCTCGGGGCGGTCGACGGCGAGCTGCCCGCGCGGCTCGACGTCGGCGTGTTCGACCGGGCCGGGGCCGGCCCGGAGGCGGGACCGGTGCTCGCGGCGGTCGTGCTGGCCGCCGCCCTCGGGACCGCCGGCGTCCTGCGGCTCGCCCCGGTGCCCGCGTGGGTGCCACCCGCGCCCGCGCCCGGCGTCCCCGTCGCCTTCAGCCCCGCGCCGCTGCCCGCGGTGCGGGTCCCGGGCATCGTCGCGACCGGCCGCGCGGGCCTGCCGGCGGCGGCGGTGCTCGCGGTCTGGGTCGCCGTCGGGCTGCTGCACCCGTGGTCCCCGGTGCTGCTCGTCGCCGAGGTGCTGCTGGCCGCCGTCCTGGTCGAGGCCGCCCGCCGGTCCGCGGGGCGGGGGGCCGGGAGCGGGGGACCCGGCGCGGCACCGGGCGTGCGGGACGGCGCGGGGCCGCGCGGTCCGGAGGGCCCGGGCGTCCTCGCCCCGCCGCTGCCCGCGGTGCCGCGCCCGTCGCCCTGGCACGGCACCCTCGTGGTCGCCGCGTTCGTCCAGATCGCGCTCGTCACGGTGCTGGGCTGGGTGTCGCGCCCGACGGTCGCGATCGGCGCGGCGGTCGTCGTCGTGCTGCTGCTCCGCGCCCGCCGCCTCGTGCCCGTCGAGGTCCGCGGCGTGCTCACCGCCACCGCGGCGGCGTACGCCGGGCTGGTGCTGGCGGTGCTGCTCGCGTGGGCGGGCTGGGACGGGTACGGCGTGATCGGCGGGACGGCGGTGGCCCTCGTGCTCGCGGCCACGGCGCTCACCGTGCTGCCGGCCGTCGGCCGCGACACCTGGCTCGCGGTCCTGGCCGTCTCCCTGCTGCCGGCGGGCGCCGGGATCCTGGCCGTGGGCGTGGACCGCACCTGGTGGTCCGCGGGCGTCGCGGCGGCGCTGCTCGGCCTCGAGGTCGTGCTGCTCGGCACCCGCGCCCGCCCCGTCGTCCCGTGGCTGCGCGTGCTCGCGGCGGCACTGGTCGTGCCGACGGTCTCGGTCGTCCTCATCTGCGCGGGCGCGCTGCTGCTGCCCGGCTCCGCGTCGCCGGTGCTGCTGCCCGCCGTCGCCGTGCTCGCCGCCGCCACGGCGGTCGCGGCGCCCGGTGTGGCCGGCACCCTGCGGCGCCGGCTGCCGGACGTCCCGGCCGAGCAGGCGCGCGTCGCGCTCGAGATCGCCGCCGCCGGCACCGCGGCCGTCGCGCTGCTGCTGGCGATCCTGCGCGCCACCACGGGCGCCGACACCGTGCTCGTGCTGTGCGCGGTCCTCGCCGCCGGCGCGACCGCCGTCGCGCAGCGCCCGGAGCGCCGCCCGGTCTGGTGGGCCGCCGCGTGGCTGTGGACCGGCGTGGTCTGGTCCGCGCTCGCCTGGTGGGGTGTCGGCCTCGTCGAGGCGTACACCGCGCCGCCCGCCGTGACGGCGCTGGTGGTCGGCACGCTGCTGGCCCGGCGCGGCGACCGGTGGCGGCCGCTGGTGCAGGCCGGTGCCGCGCTCCTCGTCGCACCGACCCTGCTGCTCGCCGTCGCCGGACGGGACGTCGACCTGCGGTCCGTCGCCCTGCTCGCGTTCGCGGCGCTCGCCGTGGGCATCGCCCTGCTGGCCGACGCGGACGCCGGGTCCGGCGCGGACGAGCCGGCGCCCGGCGCCCGGACGCAGCGCGCCGTGCGTGCCCTCGCCGACCCGCTGCTGGTCGCCGGCGGCGCCGCGGCCCTGGCCGGCGCGGTGCGAGCCGCCCACCTCGTGGCGGGCACGCCGCGCGGGTCGACCGCCGAGGACGCCCGGCTGTTCGCCGCCGCGCTCGCCTGGTCGGTCGTCGGGGCGGTGCTGCTCGCGGTGGCGGGGGCGCTGCTCGCCCGCCGCGAGGCGGACCGCCCCGCGGGGCTCCCCGAGCCGCTGCGGCCGCTCGCCGACCGGCGCGCGGCGCTCGTGCAGCGCTGGTCGCTGGCACCGGCCCTCGTCGCCGGCACCGTCGGGACGCTGGTCGCGGTCCGCTCGACCTGGGCGGCCGTCTGGACGGGGTGGCTGGTCGAGCTGGCGCTCCTGGCGCTCGCGGTCCTCGCGGTCCGCGCCGAGGTCGCCGCCGGTCAGGGCCTCGCCGGTGCCCGGCGCCGCGTGGCGACGCTGCCGCCCGGCTGGTTCCTCTGGCTCGGTGCGCTCGCCTGGGCGATCGGGGCGTGGAGCACCCGGCTGCTGCGCGTCGAGGTGTTCGCCCTGCCGCTCGGCCTCGCGCTGACCGCGATGGGCTTCGTCGCGCTGCGGGCGACGCTCGCGGACGCGCCGCCGCCCGGGACGCCGCTCGCGCCCCGGCCGGCCGGTTCGGCCGCCTGGCCCGTCGGGTACCCGGGCTCGGTCGCGACGCTCACCCCCGGCATCCTCGCGACGCTCGGCCCGTCGATGCTGGCCATCTGGACCGACCCGATGACCTGGCGCGCGATCCTCGTCGTGGTGCTGGCGCTCGGCTTCATGATGCTCGGCGCCCGGCAGATGCTGCGCGCCCCGCTGGTCGTCGGCGCGGTGTCGCTCGGGGTCGCGGTGCTCAGCGTGTTCGCCGCGCAGATCGGCCGCACCATCTCGGCGGGGCCGTGGCTGCTGACGCTGCTCGCGGCGGGCGGGCTGCTGCTGGTGCTCGCGATCTTCGCGGAGCGCCGGCGCAGCGGCGAGGCCGACGACACGCAGGGCGTGCGCGTGCTGCGGTGACCGGTGCCGGTGCCGGTGCCGGTGCCGGGTTCGGTCCGGTCGGATCGGGTGGCCGCGGTCAGCGGCTCCCGGCGTCCCCGGGTGCGCGGTCGGCGTCCGCCGGCACCGGCCCGGCGGCGCCCGACCCCGCGGTCCTGGCGTGCTCGCCGTCGTCCGGCTCCGCCCCGATGTCCGCGGTGCCCGCCCGCAGCGTGCGCAGCGACGCGAGGACCGCGACCACGGCGAGCGCCGCGGACCCGACGACGACCAGGAACCCGCCGTGCGAGCCCTGCCGGTCGATCAGCGCGCCCGCGACCCAGGAGCCGACCGACACCCCGACGCCGAGCGACGTCCCGACCCAGGTCAGTCCCTCGGTCAGGCGCTCCCGGGGGACGAAGTGCTGCACGAGGCCGTTGCCGTTGATGAGCGTCGGCGCGATCGCGAAGCCCGCCACGAACATCACGACCGCGAGCATCGCCATCGACGTGACCAGCACGAACAGCGAGGCCCCGATCGCCAGCGCCACCATCCCGATCGCGAACCGCCGCCACAGCGGCGTCACCCAGTGCCGCGCGCCGTACGCCAGGCCGGAGATCATCGACCCCGCGGCGAACACGGCGAGCACCACGCCCGCGAGCCCGGGCCGGCCGGCCTCCTTCGCGAACGCGACCGTGCTGACGTCCGTGGCGCCGAAGATCGAGCCCATCGCGACGAACACGATCGCGAGCACCACCATCCCGCCCGCGCGCATCACGGACCGCCGGCGCAGCGGCGCGCCGTCGGGACCGGTCCGCGCGACGGGCGGGTGCGGCGGCGGCTGCGTCCGGCGCTGCGCGAGGAACCAGGAGCCGCCGACCACCATGCCGACCACCGGCACGACGAGCCCGGCCGCAGGCGCCACGGCGGTCGCCAGCGTGGTCGCGAGGATCGGCCCGACCACGAACACCAGCTCGTCGAGCGCCGACTCCAGCGAGTACGCGGTGTGCAGGGCGCGCGGGTCGTCGAGCACGTGCGACCAGCGCGCGCGGACCAGGGACCCGAACGAGCCGATGGTCGAGCCGACGACGACCGCGGCGCCGTACAGCGTCCACACCGGCGCACCGCCGGTCGCGCACAGCACCAGGGTCACCAGCCCGAGCGCCGACACCGTCACCGCGGGCCGCATCACCCGCGCCTGCCCGTGCTGGTCGACCAGCCGGGCCAGCGGCGGCGAGCAGATCGCCTGGGCCAGCACGTAGACGGCGGACACGCTGCCCGCGAGGCCGTACGAGTCGTGCAGCGCCTGGATCATCAGCACGATGCCGATGCCCACCATGGACATCGGCAGCCGGGCGATCACGCCGGCGGACGAGAAGGCCAGCGCCCCCGGACGGGAGAGCACGTCGCGATAGGGCCCCAGCACGCGCCCAGTGTCGCACCGCCCGCCCACAGGGCGGGCCGGGAGCCGGTGCGGGGGCGGTCGCGGGCGGCCGGCGCCCCGCAGCGCCCCCTCCTCCGGGACCCGGTCGCCGCACACCCCGGGACCCGGTCGCCGACCGGCGCCGCGCTCAGTCCCGCAGCAGCGCGCCGACCGGCGTCCGGTCCAGGCCGGCGAGCAGCGCGGCCACGTCCTCCACCACGTCCACCGCGCCGGCGTCCCGCAGCCCGGCCCGCGACGTGCCGCCCGACAGCACGCCCACGCACGCCACGCCCGCACGGGTGGCGGCCTCCACGTCCCAGACCGAGTCGCCGACGAAGACCGCCCGCCCCGCCGGCACGCCGGCCAGGGCCAGCGCGGCGTGCACCAGGTCGGGCTCGGGCTTCGCCTCCTCGACGTCGTCCGCCCCGGTCACCTGCACCAGGTCGTCGACGTCGAGCACCGCCCGCAGCCGCGCGAGCTCCTCCGGCGCGGCCGACGTCGAGAGCACCACCCGGGCGCCGCGCGCGGCGAGGTCGCGCACCAGCTCCCGCGCGCCGTCGAACGGCCGCAGCCGGTCGGACAGCTCCGCGTAGCGCGCGGTGTGCCGCTCCGTCACCTCGTCGGCGAGCCGGTCCGCGTCGTCGCCCAGGAGCTCGGCCAGCAGCCGCCCCGAGCCCATGCCGATCCGCCGGTGCACCCGCCACGCGTCGACCGGCCGACCCGCGTCGGCGAACGCCAGCGCCCAGGCGTGCACGTGCAGGTAGTTCGAGTCGACGAGCGTCCCGTCGATGTCGAGCAGGACGGCGGCGGGCGTGGCGGGGCCGGTCATGGTCCCGGTCTAGCGGTCGGGTCGCCGGCCCGCGACCGGAGGGCCACCCGGCGGGCGCCCGCACCGCGGCCGGCGTACGGTGCGCCGGTGCCGACCCCGTACCCCGCCCCCGGCCGGCGTCCGCCCGCGTGGGTCGTCCTCCCCGCCGCGACCGCCCCGGTCGCGATGATCGGCGGCTGGCTGCTCGCCGAGGCGCTGGAGCCGGGGTCCGACCCGGTGCGCCGCACGATCAGCGAGCTCGCGACCCGCGACGTCGCGCACCCGTCCGTCATGACCGCGGGGCTGCTGGCGACCGGCGCGGCCCACGTGGTGACGGCGTCGGGGCTGCGGGGCGTCCCCCGCGCGGGGCGTGCGGTGCTCGCGCTCGGCGGGATCGCCACGGCGGCCGTCGGGCTGCTGCCGCTGGACCGGGCGGGTCAGGCGCACGGCGTCGCCGCGGCCGTCGCGTTCGGCGCGCTGGCGCTGTGGCCCGCGGCGGCGACGCGGCGCCGGGGACCGACGGCCCTGCGCCCGGCGGTCACGCTGCCGGCCACCGCGGCGCTGCTGGGCCTGCTGGCCTGGTTCGTCGTCGAGCAGACGGGCGTCGTGGGACCCGGCGAGCGCGTCGGCCTGGCCGAGCGCGCCGTCGCGGGCGCGGAGTCCGTCGCGCCGCTGCTCCTGGTCCTCGGGCTCAGCCCAGGGCGTCCGACACGACGTCCTTCGCGGCCTCCTGCACCTGCGTCAGGTGCTCGGGACCGAGGAACGACTCCGCGTAGATCTTGTAGACGTCCTCGGTCCCGGACGGTCGCGCCGCGAACCACGCGTTCTCGGTCGTGACCTTGAGACCGCCGATCGCCGCACCGTTCCCGGGTGCCGTGGTGAGCCTGGCCGTGATGTCCTCGCCGGCGAGCGTCGTCGCCGTGACCTGCTCCGGCGAGAGCCTGGCGAGCGTCGCCTTCTGCTCCAGCGTCGCGGGCGCGTCGACCCGGGCGTACCAGGACTCCCCGAACTCCCCGACGAGCTCCGCGTGGTGCTGCGACGGCGAGCGCCCGGTGGTCGCCAGGATCTCCGAGGCCAGCAGCGCGAGGATGATGCCGTCCTTGTCGGTGGTCCAGACGCTGCCGTCCGTGCGCAGGAACGACGCCCCCGCGGACTCCTCGCCGCCGAAGCCGACCGAGCCGTCCAGCAGCCCGGGCACGAACCACTTGAACCCGACGGGCACCTCCAGCAGCCGGCGGCCGAGCGAGCCGGCCACCCGGTCGATGAGCGAGGAGGACACGAGCGTCTTGCCGATCGCCGCGCCGGCGGGCCAGCCCGGGCGCGCGCCGGAGTACAGGTACCGGATCGCGACCGCGAGGTAGTGGTTGGGGTTCATCAGCCCGGCGTCGGGCGTGACGATGCCGTGCCGGTCGGAGTCGGCGTCGTTGCCCGTCGCGATGTCGAACGGCGCGTCGCCCTCCATCGCGCGCACCAGCGAGGCCATCGCGGACGGGGACGAGCAGTCCATCCGGATCTTGCCGTCCCAGTCGAGGGTCATGAACGACCACCGCGGGTCGACCCGCGGGTTCACGACGGTGAGGTCCAGCCCGTACCGCTCGCCGATGGCGCCCCAGTACTCGACCGCGGCGCCGCCCAGCGGGTCCGCGCCGATCCGCACGCCGGCCGACCGGATGGCGTCCAGGTCGAGCACGTGCGCCAGGTCGTCCACGTAGGCGCCGAGGAAGTCGTGCCTGCGCGTGGTGTCGGCGGCGAGCGCGGCGTCCAGGGAGACGCGGCGGACCCGGTCCACGCCGTCGGCGAGCAGCTCGTTCGCGCGGTCCGCGATCCAGGACGTGGCGTCCGACCCGGCGGGGCCGCCGTGCGGCGGGTTGTACTTGAAGCCGCCGTCCCGCGGCGGGTTGTGCGACGGGGTGACGACGATGCCGTCCGCGAGGCCCGGGCCGGTCGCCCGGACGCCCTCGGAGGTCGCGGCCCCGTTGTGCAGCAGGATCGCGTGCGACACCGCCGGGGTCGGCGTCCAGGAGTCGCGGGCGTCCACCCGCACCTCGACGCCGGCGGCCGCCAGCACCTCCAGCGCGGTCTGCCAGGCGGGCAGCGACAGCCCGTGCGTGTCCCGGCCGATGAACAGCGGCCCGTCGGTGCCCTGCCCGCGGCGGTACTCCACGATCGCGGCGGTGATCGCGACGATGTGCGCCTCGTTGAACGCGCCGTCGAGGCTGGACCCGCGGTGCCCGCTGGTGCCGAACACCACGCGCTGGGCGGGGTCGTCCAGGTCGGGGCGGCGGTCGTGGTAGGCCGCGAGCATCGCGTCGACGTCCACCAGGTCGGAGGGCTGGGCAGGGGTTCCGGCGCGCGGGTCCATGGCGACGATCCTGCCACCGAAGCCGCCCCCGTGGCGGGCCGGACGCCCCGCCCGCGGGCCGCGACGCGCACCGGCGGCCGGTAGCCTGGTCGGCATGGCCTCCGCATCCTCCGTCGAGTTCGTGCTGCGCCCCTTCGAGGGGCTCCCCGGTGAGCCCGACTGGGTCGCCCTGCGCGAGCTCGTGCCCGCCGCCACCGCGACCGCCCGCACCACCGCCGAGCACGGCGCGCGCGACATCACCGTCACCACCGTCCTGCCCGACGGCTGGGCCGCCCTGCACCGCGCCGACGGCGTCGTGCTGCTCGCGCTGCAGACCGTCGGCAGCTCCGGGGACGCCAGCCGCGACCTCGCCGCCGCGCTGGTCGAGGCGCTGGAGTCCGAGCCCGGCACCGCCGTGCAGCAGTCCGGTCTGCCCGGCCCGGGCCCGCGCCTGCAGGACGTCCTCGACCTCACCGTGCCGTTCGAGGTCACCGTCGAGGAGTCGTTCGCCTACTGGGTCGCCGCCGACACCGAGATGACCCCCGAGCTGAAGGCCGCCATCGAGGAGGCCGACGCCGGCGTCGTCGACACGCACAAGGTCGCCGCGGCCGACGCCGCCTACTGGGTCCGCATGGGCTCGCGCGAGTACCTGCGCTGGGCGCAGCCGCACGACGAGCAGCAGGTCGTCGACGGCCTCGCGCGCCTGCACGGCCGCCGCGAGTCCGGCTTCGACGGCGCGAAGTTCATCGGCTACTTCCGGTCCAACGGCCTCGCGGTGCCGGTGTGGGAGCTCGCCCGGGGCAGCGAGGCCGAGGACGTCGAGGCGCCGCTCGCCGCGTTCGCCCCGACCTTCGCCGCCGCGGTCGCCGACACCGAGCCGCTCGACGCGAACGCCCGCCGTGCCCGCGCCGGCATCGTCGCGCGCCAGGTCACGCTGCGCTGAGCACGGCCGGACGGCCGGCCGCGAGCCGGTCCCGGGTCGGTCCGGGGCCGGCCCGCGGCGTCCCCGGACCACGCACCGGGGTGGAGGCGCTGGTGAGGACGCCGGGTGGCGCGTGTGGCCGTCGTGTGCAGCCTCCGCGTGTCCCGCCGCGCGGAGGGGCCCGGGGCCGGTCCGGTCGATAGGCTGTGCCGGGTGACGGGCGAGGCGCAGGACAGGACCGAGGAACGACCGGTCGGCGACCGCCCTGCCCGGGCAGAGGCTGCTGGCGGGAGCACCGCCGCGCCGGCCGCCGACGAGCAGCCCGCCCCCGCGCCGCGCAAGCCCCGCCGGCACCAGCCCCAGCAGCCCGTCCCGCTGGAGACCGCGACCACCACCACCCGCACCGGGCGCTCCCGGCAGCGCGTCGCCGTGGTCATCCCCGCCAAGGACGAGTCCCGCCGCATCGCCGCGACGGTCCGCTCCGCCCGCGCCATCCCGCACGTCGACCTGGTGCTCGTGGTCGACGACGGCTCCGAGGACAACACGCAGCACGTGGCCCGCGAGGCCGGTGCCGTGGTCGTCCGGCACTCGCACAACCGCGGCAAGGCCGCGGCCATGGAGACCGGCGCCGCCGTCGTCGCCATGCGCGACGCCCCGGACCGGCCCCCGCGCCTGCTGCTGTTCGTCGACGGCGACCTCGGCGACACCGCCGTGAACACGGCACCGCTCGTGCCCCCGGTGCTCGAGGGCACCGCCGACGTCTCCATCGCGCTGCTGCCGCCGCAGCCCGGCGCGGGTGGCCGCGGCATCGTCGTCGGCGCCGCGCGCCGGGCCATCCAGTCCATGACCGGCTGGACCCCGACGCAGCCGCTGTCCGGCATGCGCTGCCTCACCCGCGAGGCGTTCGAGGCCGCCACGCCGCTGGCCCGGGGCTGGGGCGTCGAGACCGGCATGACCATCGACCTGCTCCGCAAGGGGTTCGTCGCCGTCGAGGTGCCCTGCGACCTCCGGCACCGGCCGTCCGGCTCCGACCTGCGGGGCCAGATGCACCGCGCGGCGCAGTACCGGGACGTGCAGCTCGCGGTCACGGCACGGCGGATGCGGACGTTCGCGTCGCCGAGGCGCGCGAAGGGCTGACGCGGGCTACGGCGCCGGGGTGCGCAGCGGGGCCGTGGCGCGCAGCGGGTAGGACCGCACGTGGTGCCACGACCCGTCCGGCACGTCGCCCGCGAGGGCGGGACCGGCCCAGAGCTCGACGTGGTCCAGGTGCTGGGTGAACGGCAGCTCCGCGTCGACCGCGCGCTCGGCCGCACGCAGCAGCCCGAGCTCGTGCCCGTGCCCGACGGTGAGGTGCGGGACGACCTCGGCGAAAGCACCGCCGTACGGTGCGACGCCGGGGAACGCCGCGACGACCGCCTCGACCAGCGCGACGACCGGGCTCGGGTCCTCCGGGGCCACGTACAGCACGTGCTCGCCGAACCACGCCGTGCGCGTCCCGCGGAGCGTGAACGCCCGCACCGTCGCGCAGGCCTCCGTGAGCGCGCGGTGGTCGTCGGCCTCCAGGAGCCCGGCCGGGCGGAACGGGTACAGCACCGTGACGTGGGCCGGGACGCCCGCGCGGGCCGAGGAGTCGAGCCGGGCCCGGGACGCGGACACCGCCGGCTCGGCGCGCGGGGAGACGAGCAGCAGCGCGCTCTCGGTCGCCATGGCGGGCAGGCTAGCAGCGGCCCGGCCTCGTCCCGGCCCGTTCCCCGGGCCGGTGTCGGACGCGGTCCCTAGGCTGGGCGGGAGCCGACCTCGCACCGGCGCGGGGTCACGACCCAGGGAGCGGACATGGCACACGGCGACATCACGCACATCGACATCCCGGTCGACGACGTCGAGCGGGCCACGAGCTTCTACAGCGGCCTGTTCGGCTGGGACATCGCCGAGGTGCCCGGGTTCGAGGGCTACCCGATGTGGCAGGCACCCAACACGATCAGCGGCGGCGGCCTCGCACCCCGGAACGAGTCGTTCCAGCAGCCGCGGTCCTACGTCGAGGTCGACTCCATCGACGAGACGATGCGCAAGGTCACCGAGCTCGGCGGCCGGGAGATCATGCCGAGGACGGAGATCACCCCGACGAGCTGGTGGGCGGTGTTCCTCGACACCGAGGGCAACGAGGTCGGGCTGTACGAGGGCACGACGGGGTAGGTCGCGCCCGTCCGGCGGGGCGCGCCGGGGCGGTGACCAGCACGGAAGCCGCGCCGACCTGCCCGGGAGTTCGTACACTCGGAAGGCCCGTCCCGCCCCGGGGGGCCCCGGTCGTCGACACGACGACCGGGCGGAGCGCCCCACGGGCGTCCGCCGCCCCGGGTCGTGCAGCCGCCCGACGTGAGGAGCACCGTGTCCCGAGGTCGTACCGTCGCCGTCGTCGCACTCGCCGCCCTGTCGCTCGCGGCCTGCACGGGGGCGGAACCGCCCGACGACCCCGCCGTCCCGACGCGGACGGCGTCCGGCACGCCGACCGCCGACGGGGCGGACGCCCTGGAGGTGGTGGCGACCCGGACGTTCCCCGTCGGGGACGTCGACGTCGAGGTCGAGGTCCTCCCGCTGGTGCGCTCGGGGGAGTACGTGGTCCTCACCCTCGACCTGTCGGCCCCCGGGGCCGCCGAGCCCGTCCACGTGGACGGCGGGCTCGGGGCCACGGCGACCCTCGGCGGCGTGCTCCCGCCGGGCGGTGTGCGTCTGGTCGACCTGCGCGACGACGTGATCCACACCCCGGCCGAGGACGCCGAGGGCGACGCCGTCACGAACTTCCGCCGGTCCCACCACCGGGACGTGGTGCCCGCGTCGGGCACCCGCTGGCAGCTCGTCTACGCCGCGCCGCCCGACGACGTCGAGCAGGTCGGTCTGCTGCTGCCGGGTGCGGCCTTCGTGCCGGACCTGCCGGTGGTCGACGCCGAGCTCCTCGCGCCCGTCCTCGACGCCGGTGACGGGGCGACGCCGTCGGCGTCCGCCGGCTCCTCGTCCGAGGACGTCCGGACCCCGGACCTCGCGTCCGTGGCGGAGGCGAGGATGCTCCCGCTCGAGTCGTACACGCGCGAGCTCGACGGGGCGGTCTCCACGCTGCAGGGCACCGAGACGGTCGAGATCGCGCTCGGCTCCGACGTGCTCTTCGCGACCGACTCGGCCGACCTCGGCCCCGAGGCGGCCGCTGCCATCGACGCCGCTGCGGCGCACCTGCGCAGCCGCGCACCGGGCACCGTCGCGGTGGTGGGCCACACCGACGACATCGCCGACGACGCCTACAACCAGCAGCTCTCCGAGCGCCGGGCGCAGGCCGTCGCCGCCGCGCTCGCCGAGCGGGTGGACGCCGACGACTACCCGCTGGACGTCAGCGGACGCGGCGAGAGCGAGCCGCTCGTCCCGAACGACAGCGACGAGAACCGGGCGGCCAACCGCCGCGTCACGCTCTCGCTGACGACGCAGGTGGTCACCGAGCAGGAGGTCTCGACCACCGGCGAGCTCCCGCCGTTCGAGGACGGCCCGGTCGGCACGGGGCCCGAGGGCATCGACCTGGGCGACGACGCGCAGGTGCACGTGTCGGCGTCCTCGGCGCAGCTGGTCGAGGGCCACCTGGTCGTCGACGTCGAGGTGACCGCCCGGCAGGACGGGACGACCATCCCCTCGATGAGCGGCGTCTGGTCCTACCGTCCCGACACCTTCCGCGCCCAGGGCGCGGCGGACGGGATCGTCACCCTCGTCGGTGCGACGGCCGTCTACCCGCTGGACTACGCGTGGGCCAGCACCGACGACGGCTCCCGCACGCTCTGGCTGCCCGCGGCGACGCTGCACCCCGGCGGCGAGCTCGGGGCGGGACGGACCCGGACCCTCACGGTGATCTACCCGGAGCTCGGCACCCCGGACAGCGTCACGATCCAGGTCGGCCCGTCGCTCGGGGCGAACCCGTTCCGGCTGACGGACGTCCCGGTCGGGTAGCGGCGCCGCTCCGCCGCGGCAGCCGTGCGGCGCGGGGCGGGACGACGGACGAGGGGCGGCCCACCCGCAGGTGGACCGCCCCTCGTGTCGGCGGAGGATGGGGGATTCGAACCCCCGAGGGCTCTCACCCAACACGCTTTCCAAGCGTGCGCCATAGGCCACTAGGCGAATCCTCCCGGCCCGTAGAGGGTACCCGAGTCCGGCGGGTGCTCGGTAACCGGCCCGGATGTCACCGGCGTGTGGTGGTCTGTGCGGTGTGAGGACCGACCGCCTGCCCGTGCGTCGCGTGCGCCGGGACGACCGCGAGCCGGTCCCCGACGGGTCGTGGTTCGCCGCCGTCCCGGCGGTCGCGCAGGTGCTCCGCGACGGGTGGGAGCTCGGTGCGGTGACCGTGCTGGTGGGGGAGAACGGCTCGGGCAAGTCGACGCTGGTCGAGGCGTTGGCGGTCGCGTTCGGGCTCGGCGCCGAGGGCGGCTCGACGGGCGCCCGGAACGAGACCCGGGTGTCGGAGTCGGGCCTGTGGCGGCACCTGGTGCTGGAGCGGGGTGCGGGGGCACCGAGGCGCGGGTTCTTCCTGCGGGCGGAGACGATGCACGGCTTCTTCACCTACCTCGAGGCGAACCCGTCGCCGCACGACCAGGTCTTCCACGCGATGTCGCACGGGGAGTCGTTCCTGGCCCTGGCCGCCGACCGGATGCGCGGGCGGGGGCTGTACGTGCTGGACGAGCCGGAGTCGGCGCTGTCGTTCACGGGGTCGCTGGCGCTGCTCGCGCACCTGCGGGACCTGGTCGCCGCGGGGGCGCAGGTCGTGCTGTCCACCCACTCGCCGGTGCTCGCCGCCCTGCCGGGGGCGCGGGTGTGGGAGGTCGGGCCGTGGGGGCTGCGTGAGACGGCCTGGGACGAGACGGACCTGGTGCTGTCCTGGCGGGGGTTCCTCGCGGGGCCGGAGCGGTACCTGCGTCGGCTGGGCGGGGACTGACCCGTCCGGCGGGTCCGGGGCGCACCCCGTCCTGCGTTAGGCTGGGGTCAGACCCCTCGTGCGGCGTCATCTCGCTGAACCCCCCCAGGGCCGGAAGGCAGCAAGGGCAGGTGAGCTCTGGCGGGTGTGCGGGGGGTCCTCGCACGCCCGGCCGCGGGCGCGGTGGCCGGTGCCGGGATCGGCAGCACGGATGACGGGCCCTCCGACCGGGGGCGGAGCCGCCGCCGGTCGTCCGACCCGGGTCGCAGCCACCGGTGCCCCACGGCCCGCCCGCGGTCCGACGCGCCGACGGGACCGCGCGCCGGACGCTGGACGCATGACCGACGCGACCCCGATCCCCGCCCGAGCGCCCGCCGCTGCCCCGCACGCCCCGCTGCCCGGCGCCACCTCGCCGCGCGGCCCCGCCTCGCCGGCCGGCACCGCCCCGCGGCTGTCCGCCCGCGGCCTGGTCAAGCGGTTCGGCCCGACGACGGCGCTCGCCGGCGTGGACCTGGACGTCGCGCCGGGGGAGTCGGTCGCCGTGATGGGCCCGTCGGGCTCCGGCAAGTCGACGCTGCTGCACTGCCTGGCGGGCATCCTCGTGCCGGACTCCGGCTCGGTGCTGCTGTCCGGGCGCGGGCTGCACGACCTGGACGAGCGGCAGCGGTCCCTGGTGCGGCGCCGGCAGTACGGGTTCGTGTTCCAGTTCGGCCAGCTGCTGGCGGAGCTGCCGGCGGTGGAGAACGTGGCGCTCGCGCCGATGCTCCTCGGCACGTCGCGCAAGGAGGCGACGGCGCTCGCGGCGCGCTGGCTGGCCTCGCTCGGCCTCGCCGGGATGGAGGGGCGGCGTCCCGGTGAGCTGTCGGGCGGGCAGGCGCAGCGGGTCGCGGTCGCGCGGGCGCTGGTCACCGGGCCGGAGGTGGTGTTCGCCGACGAGCCGACCGGAGCGCTGGACCAGGCGACCGGGCACGAGGTGATGCGGGTGCTGACCGAGACCACGCGGCTGGCCGGGGCGTCGCTGGTGCTCGTCACGCACGACGCGGACGTGGCGGCGTGGTGCGACCGGCGCGTCGAGGTGCGCGACGGCCGGGTCGTGGCGGACGAGCGGCGGGCCGGCGGTCGCGACAGCGCGCTGACGACCGGGCTCGCGGTGGCGGCGTTCGCGGTGATGACGGCGCTGACGCTGTCGGTGGTCGGCGGGCTGCTGGGCTTCCAGGGCCGCGCCGCGCACCCCCGGGGCGCCTACGAGCGGGAGAACGCCGAGTCGTACGTGATCCTCGCCTGGACGGCCGTGGTGCTGCTGGTGGTGCCGCTGCTGACCCTCGGCGGGTCGGCGGCGCGGCTCGGGGTGGCGCGCCGGGACGCGCGGCTCGCGACGCTGCGGCTGCTCGGCGTGACGCCGCGGGAGGTCGTGGCGCTGACCGTGGTCGAGACCGGGGGGCAGGGGCTGGTGGGCACGCTGGCCGGGATCGCGGGCTACGTCGTGCTGCTGCCGGTCTGGGCACGGGTGCCGTTCCAGGGCCGCACGTTCGGGGTCGCGGAGCTGTGGGTCGGCTGGCCGGTGCTGGTCGCGGCGTGCGCGGTCGTGCCGCTGCTCGCCGTCGTGTCGGGGGTGGTGTCGCTGCGCCGGGTGGTGGTCTCGCCGCTGGGCGTGGCCCGGCGGCAGACGCCCCCGGCCGTGCGGGCGGTGCGCGCGGTGCTGGCGGTGGCCGGGATGGGGCTGTTCATGGTGGTCTCGGCGTCGCTCGGGGCGCTGGGTGCGGCGGCGATCGCGTTCGGGATCGGGTCCCTGGCCGTGGGGTTCGCGGCGCTGAACCTGATCGGGCCGTGGACGCTCGGGCTGGTCGGCCGGTGGAACGCCCGGCGGGCCCGGACGCCGGCGCAGCTGCTCGCGGCGCGGCGCCTCGTCGACGACCCGCGGGCGGTGTGGCGGGTGGTCGGCGGGCTCGGGCTCGCGGGGTTCGTCGCCGGAGCGCTCGCGGTCGTGCCGGTGCTCGTCTCGTCCGGGGCGGGGGAGGGGGCGACGCCGGAGCAGGTCGCGGCCACGGCGACCTACACCGGCGACCTGGCGCGCGGCGCGCTGCTGACCCTGGTCATCACGTTCCTGGTCGCGGCGGCCTCGGCCGGGATCACGCAGGCGGCCACCGTGCTGGACCGGCGGCGCGAGTACGCGCTGCAGGTGCTGGCCGGCACGCCCGTCGAGCTGCTGGACTCCGTGCGCCGCCGCGAGGTGCTGGTGCCGATGCTGCTGGTCGGCGTGGGGTCGGCGGTCGCGGCGGTGGTGATGCTGTCGCCGGTGCTGGGGGTCGCCGGGGTCACGGACCCGCGGGGGCTGCTGCTCCTGCTCGGCTGCCTGGCCGGCGGGTGCGCGCTGGTGCTCGGCGCGACGGAGACCAGCCGGCCGCTGCTCCGGTCGGTGCTCGCGGAGACGCAGGTCAGGCCGGGCTGAGGCCCGGGGCGGGACGTGCGCCGCCCCGGGCCCGTCCGCGGAGCCGGTTCACCCGATCCGGTGACGGCGGGTGAACCGGTCGCTCCCGGCGCCGCTCGACGCGCGGAGCCGTCCCGTCGCGGCGATGCTGGACGCACCCGTCGAGGAGGTCCAGCCGTGAGCGAGCCCGCCCCCGACGGCGTGCGCCCGGACGACCCGTGCCCCACCGCCGCGGCCACCGCCCCGGACGCCTCCGCGACCGCGGCCGCTCGCGGTCCCGACCTGCGCCCCGGCACGGTGCTCGCGGACCGGTACGTGCTGACCGGGCTGCTCGGCAGCGGCGGGATGGCCGACGTGTACGCGGCGCGCGACGTGGTGCTCGACCGGGAGGTGGCGGTCAAGGCGTTCCACGTGTCCACGGCGGGCCGCGTGGTGGACGAGCGGCACCGGGCGGAGATGCGCCTGCTCGCCGGGCTGAGCCACCCCGGCCTGGTCACGGTGTTCGACGCCGGGACGACGGCGCTGCCGGACGCGGCGCAGCAGGACTTCCTGGTGATGGAGCTGGTGCGCGGGCCGTCGCTGGCCGCCCGGCTCGCGTCGGGGCCGCTGCCCGTCGACGAGGCCGCCCTGGTCGGGGCGCACGTCGCGGAGTCGCTCGCGTACATCCACGACGAGGGGGTGGTGCACCGCGACGTGAAGCCGGCGAACATCCTGCTGCCGCTCGAGGAGCGGTCGGGCACGACGGTGCCCTGGACGAAGCTCGCCGACTTCGGGATCGCGCGGGCACGCACCGACGAGCCCCAGGCCGCCGCCGGCGAGCTGCTCGGCACCCCGTCGTACCTGAGCCCGGAGCAGGCGACGGGCGCGCCCCTGACCCCGGCGTCGGACGTGTACGCCCTCGGGCTGGTCCTGGTCGAGTGCCTGACCGCCGAGCGCGCGTTCCCGGGCACCGCCCTCGAGTCCGCGGTCGCCCGGCTGCACCGGCCCGCGCCGGTGCCCACGCACCTCGGCCCGGGCTGGGAGCCGCTGCTCACGGCCATGACCGCCCTGGACCCGGCCGACCGGCCGGCGGCTGCGGTGGTCGCGGACCTGCTGCGGTCCCTCCTGGGTCCCGGTGCCGGCCACGCGCCGGTCGCCGGCGGTGCCGGCCCCGCGGGACCTCCGCCCGCGGCCGGCGACCCCTCCCCCGTCCCGCCGACGCCCTCCCGGGGTCGCCGCCGCCACGCGCCCCGCTCCCCGCGCCGGCGCGGGGCACGGCCCGTCGTCGTGGCGGCGGCGTTCGTCGGCGTCGCCGCCGCGCTGCTGGGCGCGCGGCTCCTGGACGACCGGGCGGAGGCGGGCCCGGAACCCGCGCCGACGCAGAGCGCCGCCCCGCAGGCCGGGGGCGACGCGTCGCCGGCGGACGCACGGGAGGCCGACGGGAGTCCGACGAGCCCGGGGGGCCCGGGCGCGGGATGACCCGTGCCGCCCCGCCGCGGTCACGCGCCGTCGCGGACTGAGACGGTCCGCCCGACCCTCCGGCCGCGGGCTACGGTCGAGCGGCACGGGCCGGCCGTCGGTCCGTCCGACGACAGGAGGCGTCCCGTGGGCGAGCGGCGCCGGCTGCAGACCTGGTCCGAGCTCAGGCCCCTGCTGCGGATGCGCCCGGTCGAGCTGGACCCGGTGGCGCGCCGGCTGTCCCGCGCGGCCACGATCCGCGACCTGCGCACGATCGCCCGGGCGCGCACCCCGCGGTCCGTCTTCGACTACGTGGACGGCGCCGCCGAGGCGGAGGTGTCGATCCGCCGGGCGCGCCGGACGCTGCGGGACGTCGAGTTCCAGCCGTCGGTGCTGCGGGACGTCGGCGCGGTCGACCTGTCCACGACGCTGCTCGGCCGGACCTCCGCCGCGCCGTTCGTCTACGCCCCGACGGGGTTCACGCGGATGATGCAGCACGAGGGCGAGCGTGCGGTCGCCCGGTCCGCCGCTCGCACCGGCGTGCCGTACACGCTCTCGACGATGGGCACGACGTCGATCGAGGACCTGGCGGCCGCGGCGCCCGACGGGCGGAGCTGGTTCGGGCTCTACGTCTGGAAGGACCGCGGCGCGTCCACCGAGCTCATGGCCCGCGCCCGCGACGCCGGGTACGAGGCCCTGGTGCTCACGGTCGACGTACCGGTCGGCGGCGGGCGGCTGCGGGACGACCGGAACGGCTTCTCCATCCCGCCGTCCCTGAGCGTCCGCACGGTGCTGGACGGGGCGCTGCACCCGTCGTGGTGGCTGAACTTCCTCACCACCGAGCCGCTCCGGTTCGCGTCGCTCGACTCGTGGCAGGGCACCATCGAGGAGCTGGCCGCCCACATGTTCGACCCCACCGTCGAGCTCGCCGACCTCGCGTGGGTGCGCGAGACCTGGGACGGCCCGATCGTGGTCAAGGGTGTGCAGCGCGTCGCCGACGCGGTGCGGGTGGTGGACGCCGGCGCCGACGCCGTCGTGCTGTCGAACCACGGCGGTCGCCAGCTCGACCGGGCCCCCGTCCCCCTGACCCTGGTGCCGGGGACCGTCGAGGCGGTGGGCGACCGCGCCGAGGTGTACGTCGACACCGGCTTCAGCAACGGCGGCGACGTGGTGGCGGCGCTCGCGCTCGGCGCGCGGGCGGTGCTGCTCGGCCGCGCCTACCTGTACGGCCTGATGGCCGGCGGGGAGCGGGGCGTGGACCGCGTCGCCCAGATCCTGACGACCGAGATCGCCCGGACGCTGCGCCTGCTGGGCGTGCGGTCCGTGGCGGACCTGAACCCCGACCACGTGAGGCTGCCATGACGACCGAGACCCGCACGCCCCTCGACCCGGCCGCTCCCGTCGCGCCGGCACCCGCACCCGCCGCGCTGGCGGCCGTGCTGGCCGACCTGCGCGCCGCGCTGCCCGCCGACGCGGTGGTGACCGACCCCGCGGCGCTGACCGGCCGCTCCCAGGACGGGTCCGCGACCGCACCGACCGGCGACCCGGTCGCCCTGGTCCGGCCGTCCAGCACCGCCGAGGTCGCGGCCGTGCTGCGGGCCGCGTACGCCCACGGCGTCCCCGTCGTGCCGCAGGGCGCGCTCAGCGGGCTGGCCGGCGGGGCGAACGCCGTGCCCGGGGCGATCCTGCTGTCCACGGTCCGGATGACCGAGATCCGCCGGATCGACCCGGTCGACCAGGTCGCGGTCGTGCAGCCCGGCGTCATCACCAAGGACCTCGTGGACGCCGTCGCGGCGCGCGGGCTGTTCTACCCGCCGGACCCCGCGTCCTACGCGCAGAGCACGATCGGCGGCAACATCGCCACCAACGCCGGCGGGATGCGCTGCGTGAAGTACGGCGTCACCCGCGACTTCGTGCGGGCGCTCGAGGTCGTCCTCGCGGACGGCACCGTCGTGCGCACCTCCCCGCCCACCGTGAAGGCCGTCGCCGGGCTGGACCTCACCGGGCTCGTCGTCGGCTCGGAGGGCACGCTGGCGGTCGTCACCGAGGCCACGCTGGGCCTGCTGCCCGCACCCGGGCCGGACCGGGGCGTCGCGGCGACGTTCGGCTCCGTGGGCGAGGCGCTGGAGGCCGCGAACGCGATCATCGCGAGCCCGCACCGGCCCTCGACCCTGGAGCTCGTCGACGGCGTCGTGCTCCAGGGACTCGCCGCCTACGACCCGGCCGCCGGGCTGCCGGTCGGGGCGCAGGCGATGCTGATCGCGATCACGGACGAGGCGGTCGGCTGGGCCGACGACGTCGCGGCGTACGAGTCGATCGCCCGGGCGCACGGCGCGATCGGCGTCGACGTCGCCCAGGACCCCGAGGAGCCCGAGCGGCTCCGCTCCCTCATGCGGGCCCGGCGCGCGCTGAACCCCGCCATGCGGCTGCTGCGCGGTGCGAGCATCAACGAGGACGTCGCCGTGCCCCGGACCCGGCTGCCCGAGCTCCTGGACCGGATCGCCGGGATCGCCGCGGACGCCGGGCTGCCGATCGGCACCGGCGGGCACGTCGGCGACGGGAACCTGCACCCGGTGATCGCGTTCGACCCCGCGTCCCCCGCGGAGGTCGAGGCGGCGGCCGAGGCGCACCGGCGGATCCTCGCGCTCGCGGTCGAGCTCGGCGGGACCGTGACCGGCGAGCACGGCATCGGCACGGAGAAGCGCGGCGCGCTCGCGGACGAGCTGGCCCCGCGTGTCCGGGAGATCCAGCACGGCATCAAGCGGGTCCTCGACCCGACGGGCATCCTCAACCCGGGCAAGAAGCTCTAGCCGTCCGGGGTGTCCGTCCGCGGCCCCCGCGTCAGCGGCGCAGGACCTTGCGGGCCAGGGTGTTGCCCAGGAGCTGGGCCAGCTGGACCATCACCACGATCACGGCGACCGCCGTCCACGTCGCGACGTCGTTGAACCGCTGGTACCCGTAGACGATCGCGAAGTCGCCGAGACCGCCCGCGCCGATCGCGCCGGCCACCGCGGTCATGTCGACGATGCCGACGAACAGGAACGTGAAGCCGAGGATGAGCGGGCCGAGCGTCTCGGGCACGATGACGGTCGCGATGATCCGCAGCGGGCTCGCGCCCATCGCGCGCGCGGCCTCGACGACGCCCGGGTCCAGCGCGACGAGGTTCTGCTCGACGATGCGCGAGGTCGCGAACGTCGCCATGATCGCCAGCGCGGGGATCGCGGCGCCGACGCCGTAGGACACGCCGGTGAGCGCCATGGTCAGGGGGCGGACCGCGGTGATGAAGATGATGAACGGGATCGGCCGGACGATGTTGACCAGCACGTTCAGCACGGCGAAGACCGCGCGGTTCTGCAGGATGTTGCCGCGCCGCGTGACGTAGAGCGCGATGCCGAGCACCAGGCCGCAGAACCCGCCGATCGCCAGCGCGGCGACGGCCATCTGCAGGGTGTCGCCGAGCGCCACCCAGAGCGCGGGCCACAGGGACGTGCCGTTGGGCGTGGTCATGCCGTGACCCCCTCGTCGGCGGTGCCGGCGTGGTCGCCGTCGGCGCCGTGCTCGACCACCTCGGTGTGCTGCCGCAGGTCGGCGATCAGCGCGTCCACGTCGGCGTCCGCGCCGGTGAGCGCGAACGTCAGCGAGCCGAGCGGCCGGGCGCCGACCTCCGTGATGCCGCCGAACACGACCGACCCGCCGACGCCGTGGGCCTCGAGGCGCTCGGTGATCTGGACGCCGGGCCGCCCCGCCACCTCGCGGACGGCCACGGTGACGATGCGTCCCGGGTGCCGCTCGCGCAGCCGGGCGACGACGTCGGGCCGGGGGCGGTCGTGCAGGGCGGCGCCGATGAACCGGCGCGTGATCGGCTGCCGCGGGTGCGCGAACACGTCGTACACGTCGCCGGACTCGACGACCTTGCCGTGCTCCATCACCGCGACCCGGTTGCACAGGTAGGACACGACGGACATCTCGTGGGTGATGACGACGATGGTGACGCCGAGCTCGCGGTTCACGCGACGCAGCAGGTCCAGGACGTCCTTGGTGGTCTCGGGGTCCAGCGCGCTGGTGGCCTCGTCGGCGAGCAGCAGCGCCGGGGAGGTGGCCAGGGCGCGGGCGATCCCGACGCGCTGCTTCTGCCCGCCGGACAGCTGGTCCGGGTACTGCCTGGTCTTGTCGGACAGGCCGACGAACTCGAGCAGCTCCGCGACGCGGGCGTCCCGCTTCGCCTTCGGCCACCGCGCGACGCGCAGCGGGTACGCGACGTTGCCCGCCACGGTGCGGGACCGCAGCAGGTTGAACTGCTGGAAGATGAAGCCGATGCCGGCGCGGGCGGGGCGCAGGCCGCGCTCGCCGAGGCCGGTCAGCGCGGTGCCGTCGACCACCACCTCGCCCGACGTGGGGGCCTCGAGCGCGTTGATCAGCCGCACGAGCGTGCTCTTGCCGGCGCCGGAGTAGCCGATCACGCCGAACACGTCGCCGCGCTCGATGTCGAGCGAGACGCCGTCGACGGCGCGGACGGGGCCGGACGCCCCGTCGAACACCTTCGAGACGTCGCGCAGGGAGACCATCGCGGTCATCGGGTCACCGTCCAGGGGGTCGGGTGGTGCTGGGGGTGGGGGTCAGGAGGTGCGGGGTGCTGCCGGGCGACCCTCGGGCCGCCCGGCTCCGGCCCCGTCAGCCGGCGTCGCGCACCAGGTCCTCGAGCTCGGTGAGGCTGGTCCGCAGCTCCTCGGGCGTCAGGTCCGGCTGGACGGCCGTGCCCTTGTTCTCGTCCTCGAGCTGTCCGATGACCTCGTCGCGCTGGTAGATCTCCACGAGCTGGGCGTAGACCGGGTTGTCGGCGTCCTCGGCACGGGCGACCCAGACGTTCACGTACGGGCGCGCCTGGTCCGGGTCGTCGAGGTCGGAGGAGATGGCCTCGGTCGGGTCGAGCCCGGCGTCCGTGGCGAACGTGTTGTTGATGATCGCGGCGTCGAGGCTCTGCAGCTGGACCGCGGTCTGGTTGGCGTCGACCGGGACGACGGTGACGCGGGACGCGGCGGTGTCGATCTCGGCCGGGGTGGACAGCGCGTCGCCGCCGCCGGTGAGGCTGATGAGGCCCGCGGACTGCAGGGCCAGCAGCGCGCGCGCCTGGTTCGTGGCGTCGTTCGGGATCGCGATCTCCGCGCCGTCCGGGATCTCGTCCGGGGACGTGTAGCCCTTCGTCGTGTAGAGCGCGAGCTGGTAGATCAGCGTGCTGCCGATCGGCGTGAGGTCGTCGTCGGCGTTGACGTTGTAGTCGGCGAGGAACAGCAGGTGCTGGAACTGGTTGAGCTCGAGCTGTCCGTTGCTCAGGGCCGGGTTCGGCTGCTGGTAGTCGGTGAAGTTGACCAGCTGCACGTCGATGCCCTCGTCCGCGGCGAGGTCCGTGAACGTCGTCCAGTAGTCCTGGGCGACGTCGGCGACGCCGACCCGCACGGTGACGGGGTTCTCGGGGTCGGCCGAGGTGGGCGACGACGGCTCGCCGCCGCCGGAGCACGCGGCGAGGGCGCCCAGCGTGAGGGCGGCGAGGGCGGCGGTCGGGCTGCGCTTCATGGGTGGAGCCTTCCAGGTTGCCGGCTCGGACGGGTCCGGACGGGACGGGTGGACCGTCGTGCAGGGCGGGCGGCGGGCGGGCGAGCCGCCGCGCCGGAGGCCGTCCGGTGGCGGTCCCGGTCCCGGCGGGAGCCAGCGGGGCGCCGGGCGTCAGGACCGGTGGGACCGGCGCCGGACGCCCACGGGGGCGGTCGGGGTCGGGCGGGGGTCCGCCGCGGGGGCCACGGCGCGAGGCCGCGGCGTCAGCACGTTCGCCGACGACAGCGCACGAGCCCGCAGCCCGCCCCGGCCACGACGCGCGCCGACGGCGTGCGGTGCTCGGAAGCGGCGTGGGTGCTCACGTGCTCGGCTCCTGTCCCGGGAGGGGGGGCGGACGCCGGCGACCCTAGCACCCGTCCGGAGCGCCGCGTCCGGTGGTCTCGGACACCGTCCCACCGCCGTGCCGGCCCCGCACGCGGACCCCGCACGCGGACGACGGCGCCGGCCCGGTGGCGCGGGGCCGGCGCCGTCGTCCTGGCGTGGCAGCCGGGTGTCAGGCGGACTCGCGGACCAGGTCCTCGAGGTCGGAGAGGTCCGACTGCAGCTCGTCGGCCGGCACGTCCTCGACCACGGCGGTGCCGCCGTTCTCCTCGAGGAGCTGGTCGGTGACCTCCTTCGAGTGGTAGATCTCGACCAGCTGCGCGTAGACCGGGTTGTCGGCGTCCTCGGCGCGGGCCACCCAGATGTTCAGGTACGGCCGGGCGGTGGCGGTGTCCTCCAGGTCGGAGTAGATGGCCGTGGTGGGGTCGATGTCCGCGTCGGCGGCGAAGTTGTTGTTGATGATCGCGCCGTCCAGGCTCTGCAGCTGCACGGCGGTCTGGTTGGCGTCGACCGGGACGACGGTGACGCGGGACGCGGCCTCGTCGATCTCCGCCGGCGTCGAGAACGCGTTGCCGCCGTCGGTGAGCGTGATGCGCCCGGCCGCCTGCAGCACGAGCAGCGCGCGCGCCTGGTTGACGACGTCGTTCGGGATCGCGATCGCCGCGCCGTCCGGGATGTCGTCCGGCGTCGCGTAGCCCTTGGTCGTGTAGAGGCCGAGCTGGTAGATGGCGGTCGACCCGATCGGCTCCAGGTCGTCGTCGGAGGCCACGTTGTAGTTGGCCAGGTACAGCAGGTGCTGGAACTGGTTCAGCTCCAGGTCGCCGGCCGACAGGATCGGGTTCGGCTGCGTGTAGTCCGTGAAGTTCACCAGCTCGACGTCGATGCCCTCCTCCGCCGCGAGGTCGGTGAAGGTCGTCCAGTAGTCCTTGGCCTTGTCCGTCACGCCGACGCGGACCGTCACGCGGTTGTCGGCGTCCGCCGTGGCGGTGGCGCCGGTCGCGGCCGGGTCGCCGCCCGAGGCGCACGCGGCGAGGGACGCGGTGGCGGCGATCGCGGCGAACGCGACGAGGCGGGTGGTCAGGCTGCGCTTCATGGTGGTGGTGCCTTCCGGGGTGCTGGGGGGCGTGCTCAGGACGGGTGGTGCGCACGACAGGTCCGGACGACGGGCGTCGCGGCCGGGCTGCGGCGGGTCGCGGGCGGGCGCGGGCCGGGAGGGGCCGCGAGGTCCGGGGCCGGGCGTGGACGTGCCGGGCCCGGGGGGCGGCTCAGGCCGTGCAGGTACAGCGACACACGAGCACGCGGGACGCGTCCGCGGCGCGCAGGCGGCGCTGGCGGCTCGGCATCTCGGCGGGGGTGCTCACGTCGGTTCTCCTGGTCGTTCTCCGGGCTGGACCGGTGCGGACGACCGGCAGCGCGGGAACCCTAGCAACGCGTCTCGATCAGCGGAACGCACTGTCCGAGATGTGGGACGAGGTGACGCCCCCGGGGATGCACGCCTCCGCGACGGGGTCCCGCGGTGTGGGCGCGCGCCCCTAGAGTTCTGGGGGTGACGACAGCCCTGTACCGCCGCTACCGGCCCGAGACCTTCGCGGAGGTCGTGGGCCAGGACCACGTCACCGCACCGCTCCGGCAGGCGCTGCGCACCGGGCAGACGAACCACGCCTACCTGTTCTCCGGCCCGCGCGGCTGCGGCAAGACGACGTCCGCCCGCATCCTCGCCCGCTGCCTCAACTGCGCCGAGGGCCCGACCGACACCCCCTGCGGCCGGTGCGGGTCCTGCGTCGAGCTCGCGCGCGGCGGCCCCGGCAGCCTCGACGTCGTCGAGATCGACGCGGCCAGCCACGGCGGCGTCGACGACGCCCGCGACCTGCGCGAGCGCGCCACGTTCGCCCCCGCTCGCGACCGGTACAAGATCTTCATCCTCGACGAGGCCCACATGGTCTCCCCGCAGGGCTTCAACGCGCTGCTCAAGATCGTCGAGGAGCCGCCGGAGCACGTGAAGTTCATCTTCGCGACGACGGAGCCCGACAAGGTCATCGGCACCATCCGGTCCGCACGCACCACTACCCGTTCCGGCTCGTGCCGCCCGACGTCATGGTCGGCTACCTCGAGCAGCTCTGTGGCAGCGAGGGCGTGACGGTCGGATCGGGCGTGCTGCCGCTCGTCGTCCGGGCCGGCGGCGGCTCGGTCCGCGACTCGCTGTCCGTGCTCGACCAGCTCATCGCCGGCTCCGGCTCCGGCGGGCTCGTCTACGAGGATGCCGTCGCGCTGCTCGGCTACACCCACGCGTCGCTGCTGGACGACCTGGTCGAGGCCGTCGCCGCGCGCGACGGCGCCAGCGCGTTCCGGGTCGTCGAGCGCGTGATCTCCACCGGCCACGAGCCCCGCCGGTTCGTCGAGGACCTGCTGGAGCGGCTGCGCGACCTCATCGTGCTCGCCGCGTCCGGGGACGCCGCCGCGGCGGTGCTGCGCGACGTGCCCGGCGACCAGATGGCCCACATGCAGACCCAGGCCGCGCACCTCGGGGCCGCCGAGCTGTCCCGGTCCGCCGACCTGGTCAACGCCGCGCTCACCGAGATGACCGGCGCGACCTCGCCGCGGCTGCACCTCGAGCTGCTCATGGCCCGCCTGCTGCTGCCCGCGCTGGACGACTCCGCCGCCGGGCTCGGCGCGCGCGTCGACCGGCTCGAGCGCGACGGGGTGCGGGCCGGTGCCGCTGCGGCGCCCGTGCCGCCGCGGACCGTGGCCGCGGCGTCGGACCGGCCCTCGCCGGCCGTCCCGGCCGCACCGGCGCCCGCGGCCTTCGTCCCGGCGACCCCCGTCGAGCGGGTCGCCGTGGTCACGGCGCCGGCCACCGCGCCGGTCACGGCGCCGGTCGCCGGGCCGGAACCGGCCGACGCCCCCGTGGCTCCCCGGACCGCGGGGGAGGAGCCGCCGGCCACCGAGCCGTCCGACGCCGACCAGGGCGGGACCCCCGACGACCCGGGCGCGTCCGGCCCGGCCCCGGACGACGCGTGGCCCGAGACCGCCGGACCGCCGACGCCGGCCGCTGCCGGCGACGGGTCGCCCGCGGTCGTCCCGGACAGCGCACCGGTCGAGCCCGCGGCTGCGGTCGAGCCCCCCGCGCACGACGTCCCGACCGCCGCCCCCGTGGCGCAGGTCGAGCGGCCCGCGGCCGCGGCCGGCGGGGGCGACGCCGAGGTGCTGCGCCGGCGCTGGCCCGAGGTGCTCGACACCCTCGGCCGGCTGAAGAAGACCACCTGGGTGCTCATCAGCCAGAACGCCCAGGTCGTCGAGCTCGACGCCACGACCCTCAAGCTCGGCTTCGCCGCGCCCGGGCTCGCCTCCGCGTTCCGCGCCGGGGCGCACGCCGACCTGGTCCAGCAGGCCGTCCGCGAGACCCTCGGGTTCTCGGTCGAGGTCGAGCCCGTGCTCTCCGGTGCCGCACCGGCGGGGGCGGCCCGACCGGCGACCCCCGCCCCGGGCGCGCCGACGCCCGCACCGGCCCGCACGGGTGCGCCGTCGGCCGCCGAGGCCGCCGCCTCGTGGGACGCCCCCGTCGTCCGCCCGGCGACCCCCGATCCCGGCTCCGGCCGTCCCGGTCACCGGGCCTCGGCGGGTCCCGGCGCGACCGCGGAGCCGGCGGGCGAGGACGACCCCGACGCGGGCGCCCCCGCCGACGGTGCCCCGGCGCCCGCCCGAGAGCGGGCCGACGCCCGCCCGGCCGAGGGCGCCGCGTCGTCGGGCGTCC
>DAMBCY010000002.1:0-28415 GCA_032056255.1 Cellulomonas sp.
AGCGCGGCGGTCACGACTACCGGAAGATCTTCGCGGCGTACAAGGCGGCCCGCGGGCACACCGGCCAGCCGACGGTCATCCTGGCCCACACCATCAAGGGCTACGGCCTGGGCTCCGGGTTCGCCGGGCGCAACGCCACGCACCAGATGAAGAAGCTGAAGGGCGCCGAGCTCAAGACGCTGCGCGACTCGCTGCACATCCCGATCACGGACGAGCAGATCGACGCGAACCCGTACGTCCCGCCGTACTACCACCCCGGTCAGGACGACCCGGCGATCCAGTACCTGCAGGAGCGCCGCCGTGCGCTCGGCGGGTACGTGCCGGAGCGCCGCACGGCGCACAAGCCGCTGACGCTGCCCGGGGACAAGTCCTACGAGCTGCTGAAGAAGGGCTCCGGGCACCAGGAGGTCGCCACCACGATGGCGCTCGTCCGGCTGTTCAAGGACCTCGTCAAGGACCCGGAGATCGGGCGCCGCATCGTCCCGATCATCCCCGACGAGGCCCGCACGTTCGGCCTGGACTCGATCTTCCCGAGCGCGAAGATCTTCAACACCAACGGCCAGAACTACCTCGCCGTGGACCGCGACCTCATGCTCTCCTACAAGGAGTCCGAGTCCGGCCAGATCATGCACACCGGCATCAACGAGGCCGGGTCGGCCGCCGCGTTCCAGGCGGTCGGCACGTCCTACGCCACGCACGGCGAGCCGCTGATCCCGTTCTACTTCTACTACTCGATGTTCGGGTTCCAGCGCACGGCCGACCAGTTCTGGGCGGCCGGCGACCAGATGACCCGCGGGTTCCTGGTCGGCGCCACCGCCGGTCGCACCACGCTGACCGGCGAGGGGCTGCAGCACGCGGACGGCCACTCGCCGCTGCTGGCCGGCACCATGCCGCACGTCGTGCACTACGACCCGGCGTACGGCTACGAGATCCGGCACATCGTCAAGGACGGCATCCAGCGGATGTACGGGGACGACGGCCGCGACCCCGACGTCATCTACTACCTGACGGTCTACAACGAGCCGATCGTCCAGCCGGCCGAGCCGGAGGACGTGGACGTCGAGGGCATCCTCAAGGGCATCTACCTGCTCAAGCCGGCCGAGGGCGACGGGCCGCGCGCCCAGATCCTCGCCTCCGGCGTGGCGGTGCCGTGGGCGCTCGAGGCGCAGCAGCTGCTCGCCGACGACTGGGGCGTCCGCGCCGCGGTCTGGTCCGTGACGTCCTGGAACGAGCTGCGCCGCGACGCCCTGCGCGCCGAGGAGCACGCGTTCCTGCACCCCGGCGAGCCGGAGCAGGTCCCGTACCTCACGGCGAAGCTCCAGGGCGCCGAGGGGCCGTTCGTCGCCACGACGGACTACGACCACCTCGTCACCGACCAGGTGCGCCAGTGGATCCCCGGTCGCTACGCCACGCTCGGTGCCGACGGGTTCGGGTTCTCCGACACCCGTGCGGCCGCGCGCCGGCACTTCAAGATCGACGGCCCGTCGACCGTGGTCCGCGTCCTGCAGCAGCTCGCCCGCGAGGGTCAGGTCGCCCCGGACGCCCCGGCGCAGGCCATCGAGCGGTACCGGCTGCACGACGTCACCGCCGGCACGTCCGGCAACGCGGGCGGCGACGCCTGAGGTCCTGACACGTCGCACGGGCCCCGCACCCTCCCGGGTGCGGGGCCCGTTCCCGTCCGTGCCCGATCTCCCCACCCACCCCCGGCCGGCGGTCGCCCAGACAGGTCCGCCCGGCCGAGACAGCACCTCCCGGACGCCTCCGCGACCGGGAACGCCCTCTCTCGGCGAGATGGAGGCGGGCGGGGGCGGGCGGGTCAGGTGCCCGTGTGGCGCTCGGCCTGCTCGACCAGGCGCGTGAGGTCGCGGCGCAGGTGCGCGACGACGGCGGTGTCCGGGTAGAGGTCCAGGCTCGCGAGGTGCTGCTTGGCGTCCATCGGCCGCCCGGCCTCGACGGCGGCGAGCACGAGCTCGCGCCCGACCTCCGGATCGTGCTCGCGCGGGTGCCAGTGACCGGTGCCGAGCGACAGGGCGTCGACGGGCAGACCCGCCTCGCGCAGCAGCCGCAGGCCGGCGACCAGGGCAGCACCGGACGGGTCGCGCTCGGCGGCGGTGGTCAGGCGCCGGATGGTGCCCTCCAGGTCGTCGCGCACCGACAGCCGGGCCACCTCGACCAGCGGGTACCAGGCGCGCGGGTTGCCGGCGAGCTCCTCGCCGAGCGACCAGACGGCCAGGTCGGCGGCGCGCTGCCGCTCCGCGTCGTCCGCCTCGGCGGTCAGCGGGTCGTCGTCGGAGCCGGTGACGGCGTGCCGGCGGACGATCTCGGCGAGGGCCGCGAACGCGCGCTCGTCGTTGGGGTCGTCGCCCAGCCGGGACCGGAGGGCGTCCTCCTGCGGGAGGTCGCCGTGCCGCGGTGCCGCCGTCGGACGGCGCGCCCCGACTCGGGACGCGGGCGCGGGCCTGCCGAGCAGGCGGCGCAGTCGGGACAGCAGTGCCATGGCCTCGACACTATCCGGTGCGCCCGCACCGCACCGGGCGAACGCCCGACCCGCCCGCCGGACGACGCGTGCGGCTTTGTCGAGTTCCGACAACCACCGCCTATGCTCGGCGCATGGTCGAGCCTCGCCGTACCCGCCCGGCACCCGCTGCGCCGGCACCCGCGGCGCCCCCCGCGACCGCCGGCGCAGCCGCCGCCCCCGCCGGCACGGCGACCCCGGCGCCTCCGCCACCGGCGCCCGAGGGCCTGTCCCCCGCCCGGAACCGCACCCGCGCGGGCCGGGTCGCCACGGCCCCGGACGCGACGAACGGCGAGACGCTGCGCCGGGTCCGGGAGGGCTCGGGGGTGCTGGCCGCCGCCGCGATGCGTCGCCTCGACGAGGACCTGGACTGGTACCGGGCGCTGCCGGCGGACGACCGGTCCTGGGTCGGGCTGGTCGCACAGGCGGGCATCACCGCGTTCGTGACCTGGTTCGCCGATCCCTCCAAGCCGCCGCACGGCGTCGGGGAGATCTTCGCGACCGCCCCGCCCGAGCTGACCCGGTCGATCTCCCTGCAGCACACGCTGCACCTGGTGCGCGTGGTGGTGGACGTGGTGGAGGCGCACAGCGACCAGCTGGCGGCGCCGGGCGGCGAGCGGGACCTGCTCGAGGCGGTGCTGCGCTACTCCCGCGAGGTCGCGTTCTCCGCCGCCGAGGTCTACGCGCGGGCCGCCGAGGTCCGCGGTGCGTGGGACGCCCGGCTGGAGGCCCTCGTGGTCGACGCCCTGCTGCGCGGCGACGTCGACGACTCGCTGCGGTCCCGGGTCGCGGCGCTCGGCTGGAGCGGCCGGGGTCGCACCCTCGTCGTCGTCGGGACGACCGCGTCGCCCCTGGACGACGTGCGCACGTCCGACCTGCGCCGGGCGACCCGCCGGGCCGCGGACGACGCGCTGGTCGGCATCCAGGGCGACCGTCTGGTGGTGTTCCTCGGCGGCACGGGCGACCTGCGCGAGGCCGCGGCGTCCCTGCTGCCCCGGTTCGGCCCGGGTCCCGTGGTGCTCGGCCCGACGGGCGACGACCTGGCCGACGCCGCACGGTCCGCCCGCGCGGCGCTCGCCGGGCTGGCCGCGGTCGCGGCGTGGCCCCAGGCGCCCCGCCCGGTGCTGGCCGACGACCTGCTGCCGGAGCGGGTGCTGGTCGGCGACCCCGACGCCCGCGCGGTGCTGGTGGCGCAGGCCTACGTCCCGCTGCTGGCGAGCACGGGCTCCCTGCTGGAGACGCTGACCGCCTACCTGGCGGCCGGACGCTCGCTGGAGGCCGCGGCCCGCACCCTGTACGTGCACCCGAACACCGTGCGGTACCGCCTGCGCCGGGTGGCCGAGGTCACGGGCTGGGACCCGCTCGACCCGCGCGAGGCGTACGTCCTCCAGCAGGCCCTCGCGGTCGGCCGCCTGGACCACACCGCCTGAGCCGCGCGGGCGGACCGCGCCCGCGGGAGTTGTGGGACCCGGACAAGGCGCACCGGGGAGGTTGGTGCGCGTCGTGAGGGGGCGGGCGGCGCGCGGACGGGCAGAGTGGTCGGGTGCTCGCGATCGTCTGCCCCGGACAGGGCGCCCAGACCCCCGGCCTGCTCGCCCCCTGGCTCGAGCTGCCTCGTACCGCCGACCGCCTGGCGGCCTTCTCGGAGGCCGCCGGCGTCGACCTGACCACGCACGGGACCACGTCGGACGCCGACACCATCCGGGACACCGCGGTGGCCCAGCCGCTGATCGTCTCGGCCTCGCTGATCGCGCTGCGCGCGCTGGAGGACGAGGGCGGGCCGGTGCCCTCGGGCGCGACCGCGGGCCACTCCGTCGGCGAGTTCGCCGCCGCGGCCGTCGCGGGCGTGTTCGAGGACGGCTCCGCGGTCGGCCTGGTCGCGCACCGGGCCCGCGCCATGGCGCAGGCCGCCGCTGTGGAGCGCACCGGCATGACCGCGGTCCTCGGCGGCGACCCGGCGGAGGTCGCCGCGGCGATCGAGGCCGCGGGCCTGTGGCCGGCCAACGTGAACGGCGGCGGCCAGACCGTCGCCGCGGGCTCGCTGGAGTCCCTGGCCCGGTTCGCCGAGAACCCGCCGGCCCGTGCCCGCGTGGTGCCGCTGCAGGTGGCGGGCGCGTTCCACACCCCCTACATGCAGCCGGCACGCGACGCGTTCGGCACCGTCGCCGCGGGCTGGGAGAGTGCCGCGCCGCGCACCGTGCTGCTGTCGAACACGGACGGCACCGCCTTCGCCGACGACGCGACCGGCGCGGCCGTCGTCGCCCGGCTCGTCTCGCAGATCACCTCGCCCGTGCGCTGGGACCTGTGCCAGGCGACGCTCGCCGGGCTGGGCGTCACCGGGCTGCTCGAGCTCGCCCCCGGTGGTGTGCTCAGGGGCCTGGCGCGGCGTAGCCTGCCCGGGGTGGCGACGGTCGCGATCACCTCGCCGGCCGATCTGCCCGCCGCCCGCGACCTGGTGGCGCGCCACGCGCAGGTCGCGCCCGCACCGACCGACGACTCCCGGGAGACCGCCCAGTGACCCGCCCCACCCTGACCCAGGCCACCGGCCCCGCGCACACGCGGATCCTCGGCCTGGGGGCCGCCCGCGGGGAGAACCTCGTCCCGAACGACGACCTGGTCGAGGCCATCGACTCGTCCGACGAGTGGATCCGCCAGCGCACCGGCATCGTCACCCGCGCCCGCGCGGCGGCGGACAGCGACGTGCTGGACCTCGCCGAGCGCGCGGGCCGGCAGGCGATCGAGAACGCGGGCCTGCAGGGCTCCGACATCGACGCGGTGATCCTCGCGACCGTCACCTACTTCCACCAGACCCCCTCGGGCGCCGCGATCCTCGCGGACCGCCTCGGCGCGACCCCCGCGGCGGCGTTCGACATCTCCGCCGCGTGCGCGGGGTACTGCTACGGCATCGGCCAGGCCGACGCCCTGGTCCGCTCCGGCAACGCCCGGCACGTCCTGGTGATCGGCGCCGAGAAGATGAGCGACTTCATCGACCCGACCGACCGCAGCATCTCGTTCCTGCTCGGCGACGGCGCGGGCGCGGTCGTCATCGGCCCCTCCGACACCCCCGGCATCGGCCCGACGGTGTGGGGCTCGGACGGCGCCCAGGCGCAGGCGATCCGGCAGACGCACTCGTGGATCGACGTCCGGGACAACGGTGCCGGCTGGCCGACGCTGCGCCAGGAGGGCCCGAGCGTGTTCAAGTGGGCCGTCTGGCAGATGGCCCCGGTCGCGCAGAAGGCCCTGGACGCCGCGGGCGTCACCGCCGACGACATCGACGCGTTCGTCCCGCACCAGGCGAACATGCGGATCATCGACCAGATGATCAAGCAGCTGAAGCTGCCCGAGACCGTGGCCGTCGCGCGGGACATCGCGGACACCGGCAACACCTCGGCGGCCTCGATCCCGCTCGCCGCCGAGCGCCTGCTCCGCGAGGGGCAGGTCTCGAGCGGGGCCCTGGCCCTGCAGATCGGCTTCGGCGCGGGGCTCGTCTACGCCGCCCAGGTGGTCGTGCTGCCCTGACCCGGCGGCCACCCGCAGTACCGTTCATCGACCGATCACCGCCACCGCCCACCGGGCGGCGGCGCACCGCACAACCAAGGAGACACCGATGGCGCACAGCGAGCAGGAGATCCTGGCCGGCCTGGCCGAGATCGTCAGCGAGGAGACCGGCCTGCCGACCGACTCGGTCCTGCCCGAGAAGTCGTTCACGGACGACCTCGACATCGACTCCCTGTCGATGATGACGATCGTCACCCTGGCCGAGGAGAAGTTCGAGGTCCGCATCCCGGACGACGAGGTCAAGAACCTCGCGACCGTCGGCGACGCGGTGTCGTTCATCAACAACGCCCAGGCCTGAACCGCACCGACCGGGGTCCGCGCCGCACGCACGACGCACCGGCAGCACCGCCGGAGCCGTCGCCGGGAGCTCTCGAGCGCCCGCGGCGCGGACCCTGGTCGCGTCCGGACACCCGCCGACCCGGCCCGGGCACCCCGAACCACCCGTGCACCCGACACCCACAGGAGCAACCATGAGCTCACCCCACGGACCCGCTCGCTCCGCTCTCGGCTCCGCGGGGGCCCCGAGCAGCACGCGAGTCGTCGTCACCGGCCTCGGCGCCACATCCCCGCTCGGCGGGGACGTCCCCACCACCTGGCGGGCCGCCCTGGCGGGCACCTCGGGCGCACGCACCCTGCAGAACGACTGGGCCGAGACCTACGGCCTGCCGGTCGACTTCGCCGCGACGCTCGCGGTGCGGCCGGAGGAGGTCCTGCCCCGGCCCGAGATCAAGAAGATGGACCCGTCGGCGCAGTACGCGATGATCGCGTCCCGCGAGGCCTGGGCCGACGCCGGTGCGCCGGAGGTCGACAAGGACCGGCTCGGCGTCGTGGTGTCCTCCGGCATCGGCGGCATCTGGACCACGCTCGACGCGTGGGACACCCTGCGGGAGAAGGGCGCCCGCCGCGTCCTGCCGATGACCGTCCCCATGCTCATGCCGAACTCGCCGTCCGCCTACGTCGAGCTGGAGTTCGGGGCCCGCGCCGGGGCGCACGCCCTGGTCTCCGCCTGCGCGTCCGGCGCCGAGGCGATCGGCTACGCGGTCGAGATGATCCGCACCGGGCGCGCCGACATCGTGATCGCCGGCGGCACCGAGGCCACGATCCACCCGATGCCGATGGCCGCCTTCGCCGCCTCGCGCACCCTGTCCACCCGCACCGACGACCCCGCGCGCGCCTCCCGCCCGTACGACGTCGACCGCGACGGCTTCGTCATCGGCGAGGGCTCCGGCATCGTCGTCGTCGAGTCCGAGGAGCACGCCCGCGCCCGCGGCGCCCGCGTGCACGCGGAGATCTCCGGCGTCGGCCTGTCGTCCGACGGGTACCACATCACCTCGCCCGAGCCGACAGGACGCGGTCAGATCGCCGCCATGCGGATGGCGATGGCGGACGCCGGGATCGCCACCGCCGACGTCAAGCACGTCAACGCGCACGCGACCTCGACCGTCGTCGGCGACCTCATCGAGGCCCGGGGCGTCCGCGAGACGCTCGGCTCCGACGCCGACGGCGTGGTGCTGTCCGCCACGAAGTCGATGACCGGGCACCTGCTCGGCGGGGCCGGCGCGCTCGAGACGGTGTTCTCGGTGCTGGCGGTGCGTGACCGCCAGGCGCCGCCGACGATCAACGTCGAGAACCCCGATCCGGAGCTGGTCCTGGACCTGGTCCGCGACACCCCCCGCGCGCTCCCGGCGGGCGACCTCGCGGTGATCAACAACTCCTTCGGCTTCGGCGGCCACAACGTCGCCCTGGTGGTCACCACCGCGTGACGCCTCCCGGGCCCCACGGTCACCCCCGCGCGCCCGGAGGGTACTCCGGGCGACCCACCCTCGGCACCCCACCCCCTCCCTCGCCCCCGTGGTGCCACCGAGGCGCCCGCGGAGGGTCCGGCGGGGCGGCGGAGAGCTAGCGCGGGGCCACCCTCGGCGCGTGGCGCACACCCTCGGCGCGGCCCCCGAGGCCGAGGGTGGCCTCCTCGCGGCGGCGGAGTGTTCCGGGAGACCCGTCCTCGGCACCGGCGAGCCCCCCCTCGCTGCTCGGACCCTCCCTCGGTGACCGGGGTGGCGCGGTGGGGGTCAGTAGCCTGCGAAGCCGTCCGTGCGGATGCGGCGGGCGCCGGCGCGCCGGAGGAGGGCACGGGTGTCGTCGACCATCGCCGGGGGGCCCGAGACGTAGACGTCCCGCGCCTCCAGGTCGGGGACGGCCTCCGACAGGGTCTCCGCGTCGAGGCGGTGCGCGCCGAGGTGCACCGCGCCGTCGGGCAGGCCGTCGCGGTCGGGGGTCGGGGACAGGACGAGCACGCGTGCGCCCGCCGCCCGGGCCACCGCGGCGTACGCGAGGTCGGCGTGGTCGGTGACGGAGTGCACGAGCACGACGTCCCGCCGCTCCCCCGCGGCCACCGCCGCCGCGAGCTGGGACGCGAACGGGGTGACGCCGATGCCGCCGGCCACCAGCAGCAGCGGACGCGCGGGGTCGGCCGGCAGCACGAAGTCCCCGCCGAGCCCGGTGGCCCGCACCGCGGACCCGACCGGGAGCGCCTCCAGGGCGCGCTTGAAGGTCGACGCCCGCTCGGGCACGGTCAGCGCGACGGTGAGCTCGTCGGCGGCCGGCGCCGACGAGACGCTGAACACCCGGCGCGTGCCGCGCGCGTCGGGCCTCGGGTGCGGCACGGTGAGCTCGACGTACTGCCCGGGCAGGAACCGCACGGGCCGGTCCGCCCGGAACGCGAGCTCCAGGGTCCGGGGCGTCAGCCGGGTCTGCCGGGTGAGGGTGAGCCGCACGGCGCCACGCTGGCCCCAGGCGAACGCGAGCACGTTGCCGACGACGAGCGCCGCCTCGGGCGTGGAGTACAGCGGCCCGATGTGGTACGAGACCGCCAGGAGGACCCCGACGACGCCGGCCTCGACCAGCTGCTGCCACCGCCGGGGCGGGAGCGTGAGGGGCTCGGTGAGCATGACGCCGCCGAGGAAGAGGATCGGGTACGACACGATCGCGGTGCCCACGGCGGCCGGCGGTGCCGCGCCCTCGACGACCAGCCGCACGGACACCGCGACGACCGCGACCGCCACGAAGGTCCCGACGAGCGCGTACCGGCGGGTCCGGACCACGACGAGCAGCGTGAGCAGCAGCACGGGCACGAGCAGCCACCGGTCCGCGACCCACCAGGTGGTGGCGTCCCAGCCGGTGAGCCCGACCAGCAGCGCGCCGGCGGCGGCCGGGTTGAGCACGTGCCGGCCCCGCCAGGCGAGGACGTACTTCGCGACGTTGGCGAGCAGCGCGGCCAGCGCGAGGGTGCCGAGGTACCGGGCCTCCAGGGTCGGCCAGAACAGGAAGAACAGGATCAGCCCGGTGATGATCGCGGACTCCGTGTGGGCCCGGGTGCGGAACGCGGCGGCGGCCAGCCACGCGCTCGCGACGGAGGCGGCGACCGCGACCGCGGCGCTGACGACCATGGCGCCGGGGGCGACGAACACCACCCCGGCCAGCGAGAGCACCAGCGCGACCCCCGCGAGCCCCAGGAGGCCCAGCGTGAGCAGCCGGTACATCGTCACGCGGCCGAGCCGCTCGTCCAGCCGGCCGACGAGCCCGGCCCGCAGGCCGCCCGCCGGTCCGCCTCCCGGCGCGGTCATGCGAACACCTCCCCGTCCAGGTCCAGCGACCAGCGGATGCTCCCGCCGGCGCGCAGCACGACGTAGCGGATGCCGAACCGCGACGCGACGAGGTCGGGCTCTGCGAAGAACAGCGCGGTCGCGGCGAGGTCGGCGGCGAGCGCCGACTCCCCCACGGCCCAGGTGGCGATCACGTCGCCGGTCCGCCCGTCGGACGTGGGCAGGCCCGTGCGGGCGTCGACCACGTGGTGCAGACCCGGCCCCCAGGCGCGGCGGTTGGTCGCGGACCCGCAGAGCGCGCCCCCGGTCAGCCGGAGCACCCCGACGGCCCGCGCGGGGTCGCGGGGGTCCTCCAGCGCCACCGCCAGCGGGGAGCCCGGTTCGCGTCCCCGGATCCGCAGGTCGCCACCCGCGTCGACGACGTGCGTGGGCACGCCGTGCGCGACGAGCACCTCCGAGACGAGGTCGACCAGGTAGCCCTTGCCGCCCGCGCCGACGTCGAGCAGCGCGGGTTCGTCCAGGGTCAGCGTGCCGGCGTCCCGGCGGGCGGTGGTCCGCCAGGACGGGACGGTCGTCGCGGCCGGCGTCCCGTCGGGTCGCACGCGGGGCCGCAGCGTGCAGGCGGCGTCGTAGCCCAGCGACTCGAGCACCCGGCCCACCAGGGGGTCGACGGCGCCGCCGGTGCAGCGGGACGCGACGTCGTAGGCGTCGAGCAGCGGCCCGGCGTCGGCGGGCAGCGGGTACGTGCCCGCGCCCGACCGCGCGACCTCGGACACCCAGGAGTCGGCGCGGAACCGGGACCAGTCGCGGTCGAACCGGGCGATCCGGTCGTGCACCGCGCCCAGGACGTCCGCGTCGAGCGGGGTCGGCGTGTCCAGCTCCCAGCGGGTGCCGATCGCGTCGAACGCGACCCGGGACGTCCCCGGCACGCGGTCCGGCACGGCCGCCGCGTCCGGGTGGTCAGGCCGCGGCATCGGCGCGGATCTGGTCGAGCGCCGCGTTGAAGCCGTCGCCGGTGAGCGACGAGCCGGAGACCTTGTCGACCGAGAGGCCGTCGAGCTCCTGCCCGACGACCACGTCCGCGATGCCGGACGCGAACTCGGTCTGGAACCGCTCGGCGTTGCCCCCGGACGCCTCGGGTGTGACCGTCACGGCGGTCACGGCGTCGTCGGCCACGGTCACCTCGACGGAGATCGACTCCTGCCCGCCGGGCGTGCTGTACGAGCCCTCGGCGGTGTAGGTGCCGTCGGTGTAGGTCCCCGAGGAGGCGGCGTCGTCGGACGACCCGTCCGCGTCGTCGGACGCCGTGTCGTCGGACGAGGCCCCGTCGTCGGCGGAGGTCGTGTCCTGCGCGGTCTGCCCGGACCCGGTCGTGGCGTCGTCCTCGGTGGCGGCGTCGGCGTTGCCGCACGCGGCGACCGCCACGACCACGGACAGTCCGGACAGCAGGCCGAGCGTGTGGCGGCGGATCGAGTGCGCCATGGGTGCCTCCTCAGCGGGCCCGGGACACCCGGGCTGGTTGAATGCGATCACATCTGGTCGGAGACACGACGCTAGGGACGCATCCTGCGAATCCCCTGGGAACGAGCCGAGCCCCGCGCATGCGTCACCGCGACCGCAGCCCGGCGTCTCCCTGCCCAGCGGGCAGAGGATGTCACCTTCTCGGCCCGTGAGACGACACTCTCCGCCCTCTCGGCGCGGGTGCGCGGGGTGCGCAGGTGCGCGGCGTGGGTGGGTGCGCGGGGGTCCGGGTGGGCCGTCAGCCCACCCGGTGCAGCCAGCGGACCGGGGCGCCGGCGCCGGCGTAGCGGAACGGCTCCAGCTCGTCGTCCCACGCCTGCCCGAGGGCGAGGGCGAGCTCGTCGCGCACCAGGCGCGGGTCGGCCTGCTCGAGCGCGGCCCGGATCCGGTCCTCGGGGACGACGACGTTGCCGTGCACGTCCGTCTGCGCGTGGAAGATGCCCAGCTCGGGCGTGTGGCTCCACCGGGCGCCGTCGCTGCCGTGGCTGGCGTCCTCGGTCACCTCGTAGCGCAGGTGGGTCCAGCCGCGCAGCGCGGAGGCGACGCGCGCACCGGTGCCCTGGGCGCCCTGCCACGAGTGCTCGGCCCGGAACATGCCGGGCGCGGCCGGCTGCTCGGTCCAGTCCAGGGACAGGCGGGCGCCCAGCACCTCGCCCGCTGCCCACTCGAGGTGCGGGCACAGCGCGCGCGGTGCTGAGTGCACGAAAAGGACACCGCGGGTGATCGCACCTGCCATGTCATCCCTCCCGGTTCGGCTCGAGGTTCGTCTTCCCCAACGACCTCGTCCCGCTCCCGGGGTGAACGCACGGACTCGCGGCGTGCTGGACGTGCAGGTCCCAGCATGCACGACGAGGGCCGGTGCGCACCAGCGCTCCGGCCCCCGAGGGGCGAGAAACCGTCCGACAGGCTCGGAGCGTCTCGCGGATGGCGCGCATCGCCTTCTTCCGCACGGACCGGTCCAGCCGGTCGATGTACAGGTGCCCGTCCAGGTGGTCGACCTCGTGCTGCAGGCACCGGGCCATGAGCTCGACGCCCTCGACGACGACCTCCTTGCCGTCCAGGTCGGTGCCCACGACGCGCGCGTACCAGGCGCGGCGGGTCGGGAACCACAGGTCCGGCACGGACAGGCAGCCCTCGTCGCCGTCCTGGTAGTCCTCGGACAGCTCGACGATCGTCGGGTTCAGCACGTAGCCGAGCTCGTCGTCGATGTTCCACGAGAACGCGCGCAACCCGACGCCGATCTGGTTCGCCGCCAGCCCCGCTCGCCCGTCGTGGTCCACGGTCTCGAGCAGGTCCTCGACCAGGCCGCGGACGCGGGCGTCGATGGTGGTCACCGGGTCGCACGGGGTGCGCAGCACCGGGTCGCCCACCACGCGGATGTCTCTCATCGCCATGGCGGCGATTCTTCCATGCCCGGGCCGTGATGCACGGAACGAGCGGCCGAGGTGACAGCGCCGGACAGTCGTCCTATCTTTGCACTGACCAGTCAGTGCAAGCCCGAGCACGACGACATCCGAGGGTCGGAGGACCCGTGACACCGACACACCCCACCCGGGACGACGTCCCGGAGCAGCACGGCCGCCGCCTCGCGACCGCGCCCGACGCGCCCGCCGCCCCCGCGCCCACTGCCCCCGCACCCGCCCCCGCGCCGACGGTCCTCGCGATCCACGCCCGGGGCCTGCGCCTCACCGGCAGCCGCGGCACCGTCTACGGCCCCGTCGACCTCGAGGTCCCCGCGGGGTCGCTCGCCGTCGTGCAGGGCCCCCAGGGCGGCGGCCGGTCCAGCCTGCTGCTGACCCTCGCGGGCCGGATGGTCCCCGACGCGGATTCGGCCCTGACGGTCCTGGGCGAGCCGCTGCCCCGCCGGCGCACCGCCGTGCAGCGCCGTGCCGCGATCGCCGGGTTCGCCGGCATCGACGACCTCGACGAGTCCGTGACGGTCGGCGACGTCGTGCGCGAGCGCCTCGCCTGGCTCAGCCCCTGGTACCGCCGCACGCCGCGGGTCGACCAGGCGGTGCTCGCCCGGCTGGCCGCGCCCGTGTTCGGCGAGCGCCCGCTGCCCCGCACGAGCACCCTCGTGTGGGACCTCGACGAGGTCGACGCGATGCTGCTGCGCGTGACGCTCGCGGTCGCCCAGCGCCCCGACCTGCTGGTCGTGGACGACGTCGACCAGGTGCACGACTCGCAGCGCCGGCGATGCGTCTGGACCCGCCTGGAGGCGATCGCCGCCGGCGGCACCACGGTCGTCGCGTCCGTCGCCTCGCTCGACGAGGTGGCCCGCGTGCGGTGGGCCACCCTCCCCCAGCACATCACCCTCGCCACGGGCCCCCACGCGGTCCCGGCCGCCTGAACCAGGACGTCACCCCCATGCTCTCGTTCACCTCCACCGGCACCGAGCTGCGCCGGTTCCGCCGCGGGCTGCTGCCCCGCCTCGCCGTCGGCGCCATGGTCCTCGTGCCGCTGCTGTACGGCGCGCTCTACCTCTGGGCGTTCTGGGACCCGACCGGCAACCTGGACCGGCTCCCCGTCGCCCTGGTCGACGCCGACGCGGGCACCACGCTCGACGACGAGGCGCTCGACGCCGGCCGGCAGGTCACCGACCAGCTGGTCGGCTCCGGCGACCTGGACTGGCGCCTCACCGACGCGCAGGACGCCGCGGACGGGGTCGCCGACGGCACCTACTACTTCGCCGTCACGATCCCGGAGGACTTCTCCGCGGACATCGCGTCCGCCGGCGGCGACGCCCCGACGGACGCCCGGATCGAGGTCACGTACAACGACGCGAACTCGTTCCTCGCCACCACCCTGGGCCGCACCGCGATGACGCAGGTGCAGGCTGCGGTGTCGTCGACGATCGGCGAGCAGGCGGTGGACCGCGTGCTCGTCGGCCTCGGCTCGGCGCGCGACGGCTTCGCGACGGCCGCCGACGGGGCTCTGACGCTGCGGGCCGCGAGCGGCGACCTGTCCTCCGGCGCGCACCAGGTGGCCGACGGCGCGGTCACCGCCGCGGACGGCGCGGCACGGCTGGCGGACGGGTCGGGCACGCTCGCCGACGGCACGGACACGCTGGCCTCCGGCGCGGGGCAGCTCGCCGACGGGGCCGCCGGCCTGTCCTCCGGTGCGGGCCGGACCGCGTCCGGCGCGGCGACGCTCGCCGACGGGGCCGGCCGGCTCCGGGACGGCGCGGCGCAGGCCGCCGCCTCGTCCCAGCAGCTCGCCGCCGGGGCCACGCAGGTCAGCGGCGGCGTGGACACGCTCGCCGCCTCGGCGCAGTCGATGGCGGCCGCCGCGCAGTCGCTGACCGGCGACCTCGGCACGCTCGGCGCCGCCCTGACCACCGTCGCGCAGCAGAACGCCGCCGCGGGCGACCTCGCCACGGCCGGGGCGATCCAGCAGGCGCTCACGGACCTCCAGGAGTCGGTGACCGCGCTCGACCTGCCCGACGCCGCCGCGCAGGAGCAGTCCGCGCAGGACCTCGCGACGCTCGTCCAGGGCGCGCACGACCTGCGGGACGGCGCCGCGCAGCTCAGCACCGGCCTCGGCACGCTGGCCGGCTCGTCCGGCGAGCTCGCCACCGGGGCGTCCCAGCTGGCGTCCGCGACCAGCCAGGTCGCCGCCGGCGCGCAGCAGGTCTCCGGCGCGTCGAGCGCGCTGTCCGCCGGCGCCACGCAGCTGCAGACCGGGTCGCACACCCTGGCCGACGGCGCCGCCGGGCTCGCGACCGGCACCCGCACCCTCGCCGACGGCGCGGGTCAGGTCGCGGCCGGCACCGACCAGGTCGGCGACGGGGCGCAGCAGATCGCCGACGGCCTCACCGACGGTGCGACGCAGATCCCGGACGACTCCGACGCGACCCGCACGGCGCGCGCCGAGGTCATCTCCGCGCCCGTGTCCGTGACGTCGGACGACCTCGCCCAGGCCGAGGGGTTCGGCGAGGGCTTCGCGCCGTTCTTCATCCCGCTGGCCCTGTTCGTCGGTGCGCTGATCACCTGGCTGCTGCTGCGGCCGCTGCCGGCGCGCGCCCTGGCCACGCCGGTCGCCGGCTGGCGGACCGCGCTCGCCGGGTACCTGCCGGCCCTGGCCGTCGGCGTCGCCCAGGTGGCGGTCATGCTCGCGGTGATCCACTGGGGCGTCGGGCTGCAGCTGTCGACCGCGCTGGGCACCATCGGGTTCACCCTGCTGGTCGCGGCGACGTTCCTCGCGCTGCAGCAGATGCTCATGGCCCTGCTCGGCCCGGCCGCAGGCAAGGTCGCGGTCCTCGCGCTCCTCATGCTCCAGCTCGCGTCGTCGGGCGGCACGTACCCGGTGGAGACCACCCCGGCCTTCTTCCGGGCCGTGCACCCGCTGCTCCCGATGAGCTACGCGGTCACCGGGCTGCGCCAGACCATCACCGGCGGGATCGACGGGCGGCTGTGGCTGTCCGTGGCGGTGCTCGCCGCCGTGCTGATCGGCTCGCTCGCGGTGACCGCGTGGCGCGCCGGGCGGCTGCGGACCTGGAGCCTGTCGCGCCTGCACCCCGCGCTGACGATCTGACAGGCTGGGGACCATGCGCACCACCCACGGCCCGGCCGACCCCGACGCGTCGGCCGGGCCGCGGCGCACCCCCGCCCCGGAGGCGCGTCGCGGCACCCGGGACGCGATCATCGACGCCACCGTCGCCCTCATCGCCGACCGCGGCTTCTCCGCGACGTCCGTCGACGACATCGCCGCGCTGGCCGGCGTCGCGAAGGGCAGCGTCTACTACAACTTCGGCTCGAAGGCCGCGCTGTTCGAGGCCGTGATCGTCGAGGGCGTGCAGCGGCTGACCGCCGACCTGCGGGCGGCGAGCGCGGGCAAGGAGGGCCGGGAGGCCGTCGGCGCGCTGGTGCACGAGCTGCTGGCGCAGATCCAGGGGCACCCGGACTTCGCGAAGCTCGTGGTCGCCGAGGTGTTCCGCACCGGCCGGGACTGGCAGGACGCGATCCGGCAGGTGCGCGACGAGTCGTTCGCGGTGTTCGCCGAGGTGGTGGCCGCGTCCTGGCCGCACCGGGACCCGTCGATGACGGCGGCGGCGATGTTCGGCGCGACGCTGGTCGCGGGCCTGGAGTGGCTGGCGTTCCAGCCGGAGCGCACCGTGGCGGACGTGCGCCGCGCGGTCCTGTCCACCCTCGTCGAGCCGCTGTGACCGCGGCGGGGGCCGGCCCCCGCCGCCGAGGTCGTCACCACCGTGCGAGGTCGTCATGCGTTGCTGACGACCCCGCCCGGGAACGACGACCTCGGGACCGGGGCGGCTGGCCGGCGGAGCGGGGCCGGACGCGGGACGGGCCCCGTCGAGCTGGTGCTCGCGGGGCCCGTTCCGGACGGTGCGGGGGTGCCGACCTCGGCGGGTCGGCGGCCGGTCAGTAGCGGCCGGCCTGCTGCGGGACGGCGCCCAGCAGCTCCATGACCTCGGACTCGAGGAACCGGCGGTGGCCGCCGAGGGTGCGGACGGCGGAGAGCTTGCCGGCCTGGGCCCAGCGCGTGACCGTCTTCGGGTCGACGCGGAACATCACCGCGACCTCGCCCGGCGTGAGCAGGGAGGAGGACGCCTGGGTGGGGAGCTGGGCCTCGAGGGGGTACGTCATCTCAGTGACTCCTAGTCGGTTCGGTAGCCCGGCTGGCCCAGTGGGCCCCGTGGCTTTGCGTCCCCGCCTCGCAGCGGGTTTGCCGTTGTCGCTCAACGAGTCAGAACTATACCGAAAACGGACAGATCGGCAAGTACCACCAGAGAGCGGACAGAAACCCCTGGTCAGCTGGTGTGCGCGTTCACATCGGACATCCCGCCGCCCGGGTCGAACCGGTAGCCCATCCCCGGCTCCGTGAGCAGGTACCGCGGCGCCGCCGGGTGACGTGCACCGCCAGCGGCTCCCCGCCGGCCGACCGGGACGCGATCCGGGCCCCGCGGCGCAGCACCGTCTCCCCCTCGGCCCCGCCGGTCAGCGCGACGACGACGCGCTCGCGCGCCTCCCCCACGGGCTGTCGATCGCGCGCTCGGCGCGGTGGGTCCGCAGCGCGGAGTCCACCTCGTCCGCGAGCCACAGCAGCGCGAGCTCGCGCAGCGCGGTGAGGTTCCCGAGGCGGAAGTAGTCGGACAGCGCCGCGTCGCCCCGCTCCGCCGGGTACACGTGCCCCTCGGCCAGGCGGTCCCGCAGCGACTGCGGCGCCAGGTCCACCAGCTCGACCTGGTCGGCCGCCCGAAGCACCCGGTCGGGCACGGTCTCGCGCTGCGGCACGCCCGGTGATCGTCCGCACCACGTCGTTCAGCGACTCGACGTGCTGCACGTTCACGGTGGTCAGCACGTCGATGCCCGCCTCGAGCAGCGCGTCCACGTCCTGCCAGCGCTTGCCGTGCGCGCGGCCGTGCGTCTCGACCACCGCGACCACGACGTCCACGCCCTCGGCCAGCAGGTCCCGGCCGGCCTCGAGCATGGCGTAGGTCTTGCCGACGCCCGGTGCGGCGCCGAGCAGGACGCGCAGGCGGCCCCGCGTCATCGGGTCATCCCTCCAGCTCGTCGAGCGCGAGGTTCAGCGCGAGGACGTCCACCGTCGGCTCGCCCAGGAACCCCAGCTCCCTGCCCGCGATCGTAGTCGCGACGAGGTCGGCGACCCGGTGCTCCGGCAGGCCCCGCGCCGCGGCCACGCGCGGCACCTGCAGCCGGGCGTAGGCGGGGCTGATGTCGGGGTCGAGGCCGGAGCCGGAGGCGGTCACCGCGTCGACCGGGACGTCCGCCGGGTCGACGCCCTCGAACGCCGCGACCTGCGCGCACCGCTGCTCGACCAGCGCCACCAGGTCCGGGTTCTCCGGGCCGAGGTTGCTGCCGCCCGACACCGCGGCGTCGTACCCCGTGGCCGACGGGCGCGGCTGGAAGTACCGCGGGAGCGGGGCGCCGTCCGCGTCGGTGAACGCCTGCCCGAGCAGGGCGGAGCCGACCACGGTGCCGCGCGCGTCGGTCACGAGCGAGCCCGCGGCCTGCGCGGGGGCGAACACCCGGGCGATGCCGGTGACCAGCAGCGGGTAGCCGACGCCGAGCACCGGGGTGAGCAGGAGCAGCGTGCGGGCGGCGACGGCCACCTGCCGCCAGGTCGCGCGAGCGGGGATCATCAGGGGTCCTTCGGTCGGGTCGTCGGGTCGTCGGGTCGTCGGGGGGGCGGGGGCGGGCGGGGGGCCGCGGTTCAGAACCCGGGCAGGGCGCTGACCAGCAGGTCGACGAGCTTGATGCCGAGGAAGGGCACGAGGACGCCCCCGACCCCGTAGACCAGCAGGTTGCGGCCCAGGACGGCGGAGGCCGCCGCGGCCCGGTACGCACGCCGCGCAGCGCGAGCGGGATCAGCGCCACGATGACGAGCGCGTTGAACACGACCGCCGAGAGGACCGCCGACGCCGGCGAGCCGAGCCGCATGACGTTCAGCACCTCGAGCCCCGGGAAGGCCCCGCCGAACAGCGCGGGGATGATCGCGAAGTACTTCGCCACGTCGTTGGCGATCGAGAACGTGGTCAGCGCCCCGCGGGTGATGAGCAGCTGCTTGCCGATCCGCACGACGTCGATGAGCTTGGTCGGGTCCGAGTCGAGGTCGACCATGCTCCCGGCCTCCTTGGCGGCCGAGGTACCGGTGTTCATGGCGACGCCGACGTCGGCCTGCGCCGGCGCCGAGGCGCCCTCGACGTCGACGCGCACGCCCGGGATCGCGAACGACAGGGCCGTGCCGGTGAGCACGAGCGCGGGGGTGACGAGGACGGACAGGGCGGCGAGGGTCATCTGCCGCGGCCCGATCGTCTTGCCCAGGTACTCGGGCGTCCGCCCGACCATCAGCCCGCCGACGAACACCGCGATCACGGCGAGCACGAGCATCCCGTACAGGCCGGACCCGGCGCCGCCGGGGGCCACCTCCCCGAGCATCATGTTGAGCATCGGCACCGCCCCGCCCAGCGCGCTGAACGAGTCGTGCATGCCGTTCACCGCCCCGGTGGACGTGAGGGTCCCGACGCCGCCGAACAGGGCGGTGGCGGCGATGCCGAACCGCTGCTCCTTGCCCTCCATCGCGCCGCCGGCGGCCAGCGGCGCGGAGCCCGTCGCGTGCTGCTCGAGGAGCGCCAGGGCGACCACCGGGGCCACGGCCAGCGTCGCCATCGCGGCGAGGACCGCGTGGCCCTGCCGGACGCTGCCGACCATGCGGCCGAAGGTGCGCGGCAGCGCCACGGGGACGGCGAGCATCAGCACCACCTGGAACGCGGACGTCCACGCCGACGGGTTCTCGAACGGGTGCGCGGAGTTCGCGTTGAAGAACCCGCCGCCGTTCGTCCCGAGCAGCTTGATCGCCTCCTGGGAGGCCACCGGGCCACCGGGGACCGCCTGCGTCCCACCCGCGAGCGTCGTGACGTCGGTGGCTCCGGACCAGCTCTGGATCACGCCGCCGAGCACCAGCACGTCGGCCGCGACCAGCGACAGGGGCAGCAGGATCCGGACCGTGCCGCGCACCAGGTCGACCCAGAAGCTGCCGATGGTGGACGACCGCCGCCGGGCGAACCCGCGGACCAGCGCCACCGCGACCGCCGTGCCCACCGCCGCGGACACGACGTTCTGCACGACCAGCCCGCCGGCCTGCACGGTGTACCCGAGCGTGGACTCCGGGACGTAGGACTGCCAGTCGGTGTTCGTGACGAACGAGACCGCCGTGTTCATCGCCACCAGCGGTCCGACGGCCGGCAGGCCGAGGTCGAACGGCAGCAGCGGCTGCACCCGTTGCAGGAGGTATAGCAGTAGCACGCCGACCACCGAGAACGCGAGCACGGCGCGCACGTACGACCACCAGGACTGCTCGGCGCGCGGGTCGACGCCCACGAGGCGGTAGAGCGCCCGCTCCGCCCGGAGGTCCGCGGTGACGTGTACACGGTGTACATGGCGTCGCCGAGTGGGCGGTGCAGCGCGGCGAGCACCAGCACGACCGCGAGCCCCTGGGCGAGGGCGGCCCAGCCGGACATCAGCGGCCCTCCGGGTGGAGGAGGGCCAGCACCAGGTACACCAGCGCCGCGACGCCGAGCGCGGCCGCGACCAGGTCCACGACGATCACAGCCGCTCGACCCCCGCGGCCACGGCGCCCACGAGCGCGACGAGGGCGAGGACGCCCAGGACGAGAACCACGTCGAGCACGGCACGACTCCTGACGGGACGGCTGCCGCGTCGCCGGACCGGCCACGCGGGCGCCCCGCGGCGGGGCACCCTGCGATCACGACCCCGTCCCGACGCCGGGGCGACCGTCCTCACGACCTCCATACGGCGACCGCGCGGATCCTGACGGAACCCGGACGCGGGCCCCGGCGGCAGGTGCTCCCACCACTCAGCACGACCACCCTCCCGGGGGCCGAGCACTCCATCGCGTGCGCGTCGTCGAGGCCCGGTCCCCGTGCGCTCGCCTCGCCCGCAGCGGCGGCACCCTCCCGCCGGCCGGGACGCTGATCAGCCTCTTCGCCCGTCCGTGGCCCCCGCGTGCCCGACCGCGACCCGGAACGGGCGCCGGCCGCCGCTACCTACGGATGGCACCGGCCGCCCCGCGGTGCGTGGTCACCACCCCCTCTTCTGGGACGGCACCGCCTCGGGCCGTCCGAGGCCCCTACCGGGAGACACCATGACCGCACGCACCACCGACGACCGCTCGCGCCGCCGCAAGGCCCTCGTGGCCTGGGGCTCCCTGGCCGGTGTCGCCGCCCTGCTCACCACCGCCGCCTTCACCGACGTCGCCCGCCTCAACCTGGGCAGCGGCGGGATCGGCGGCTCGGACGCGAGCTACAACATCCAGGTCGGCGCCACCGACGCGACCGGGCAGTTCGTCCCGGGCTGGCAGGAGGCGGACGACGTCGCCGGGGTGCCGATCGCGCTCACGGGCGCCGAGGCGCTGTTCCCGGGCTCGGCGCCGATCAGCATCGAGATCCCCGTGCGCAACGACTCGGCGACGTTCGCGTCGTCGCTGTCGATCGGCCTCACGCAGCTCGCCGACGACGTGGCCGCCGGTCGCGTCACGGACGCGAGCTACCTGTCGAGCCTGCGGTTCGGCATCGAGGCCGCCGGGACGTCCCGCGGTCCCGTCCCCGTGGTGAGCGACGGCCTGACCTTCGACCAGATGGCCTCGCTGACGCTCAACGAGCTCGCGCCGGGCGAGGAGACCACGGTCACCCTCACCGTCACGCTGCTCTCGCAGGCCGAGTCCGGTGCCGCGCACACCGACAACTCGCTGTCCGGCAAGGGCGCGTTCCTGCAGGCGCGGCTCGACGGCACCTCGCTCTGAGCCACCACCCGCTCCCCGGGTCGGGTCGACCGCCGTCGACCCGACCCGGGCGCCTGCACGGGCCGGGACCGTACCCACGGCCCGCACCCCGTCGACCCCCACCACCCCGAGAGCACGGAGGACCGATGCGCACCAGCCCGCCGCGCTGCGCCCCGTCCGCCCGCCGGCGCGGCCGCAGCGCCGGCCTCCTCGCCCTGCCGCTGTGCCTGCTGGTCGGCCTGACGGCCGCCCGCGTGGTGGGCACCGACGCGGTGCGGGTCGACTTCACCGGCGTGACGTTCGCGCTCGAGTCCGCCGGCAGCACCGTGCCCGGCTGGGCACCGGGCTCCGACGACTGGCGGTCGAGCGGCACCGCCTGGACGCTCGACCTCGCCGACGACGTGCTCGTCCCGGGCACGCCGCTCGTGGTGCGGGTGGCCGTCCGCAACACGTCGGGCACCGACGCGACGGTGGTCGTCAGCCTCACGGACCCCGACCCCGCCGGGAGCGGCGACCTGTTCGACTCCCTGGAGCTCACGGTGCGCGAGAACGGCGTCGTGCTGGCCACCGGTCCCGCGCGGTCGCTGCGCGCGACCCTGCCGGCGACGCTCGGACCGCGCGGGGAGGACGTGCGGGTGCTCGACCTGGCCCTCACCCTCCCCGCCTCGGGCACCCCGGCCGGCACGCAGAACCCGCGCACGGGCGTGCAGGTGCGGCTCGAGGGGACGAGCCGGTGACGGGCCGGCACCGCACCGCCGGCGCCGCCCGGGCGCCGCGCCGCCCGCTGCTCGCCGCCGCCGGGCTCACCACCGCCGCGCTGGTCGTCGGCGGCACCGCGGTCACGTGGGCCGCCTTCACCGACTCGGCCACGGCCGACCTCGGCACGGTCGGCGGCGCCTACGACATCGCGTTCCTCGACGGCTCCGGCGCCGTCGCGCAGGGCAACCCGGACCCGGTGGTCGTCGAGACCGTGGTCCCGGGACCCGAGGGGGCCCCCGCCGTCGAGGTGGACGTCGTCACGACGACCGCCGCGACCGGCCCCGTCACCCTGCGCGTGCTCAACGCCCGCACCGCCCCGCTGCCCGCCGACCCCGGCGTCGCCGGACCCGGTGCCGACCCGTTCGAGGTGGCCCGGTTCACCGTCTCCGTCGACGGCGAGGTCGTCGCCGTCGCCCGCGCCGCGGACCTCGGTGCCGTGACCGTGGACGGCTGGGAGACCGGCGTCCCCCGCCGCGTCCAGGTCGCCGTCACGCTCGAGCCCGCCCTGGGCAACCCCTACTACTCCGGCCGGGCCCTGGTCCTGGGCCTGCGACTCGACGGGAGCACCGCATGACCACCAGCGCCCTGCTGCTCGCGGCGGCCCTGGTCGTGGCGCCGGGCGCCACGACCGGCGAGCCCGCCGCGGTCGACCTCGTCACCGGGTCGACGGGCAGCACCCGCCTCGAGGTCCCCTACCCCGGCCACAGCACGGCGTTCGACGTCACCGCGCACCCCACGGCCGGCGCCGGGCCGACCGACCTCACCCTGCTGCTCGACGGAGCCACCGGCCTGCTCGCGGAGGGTCCCGACGCGCTGCGGCTGACCCTGACCGGCCCGGCGGGCGCCGTGCTCGCCGAGGGCACCGCGGCCGAGCTGCTCGGACGGCCGGTCCCGCTCGGGACGCTGGACGAGCAGCCGGTCACCGTGCGCGGAGCGGCCGCGCTGCCCGCGAGCGCCGGGGACGCCGTGCAGGGGGCGGGGCTGTCGCTGACCTTCCGGCTCGTCGCCACCGGCGACGCCGCCCGCACGACGCGCTCCGCGGTGCTCGCCACCACCGGCGTCCACGCGCCCGCCCTCGCCGCGGCCGCCGCCGTCCTGCTCGCCACCGGCCTGCTGCTGGCCGTCCGCCGCCGACCGACGGAGGACTCGTGATCCGCACCTCCCGCACCTCCCGCCTCTCCGTGGTCGTCGCCGCGGCCGCCGTCCTCGCCGGCGCGGTCGCCGCGACCGGGGTCACCACCGCCGCGTACACCGACCACGCCGAGGCCGTGACCGACGTGTTCGCGACCCCCGCGACGCGGTTCGTGCCGCAGCAGACCTTCCTCGCCGGCACGGCCGTCGCCCTGCAGGACGACGGCACGATCGCGATCTGGGGCTACCGGGGCGGCGGCCTGTCCGGCACGGGCGTGTCGAGCGTCGCGCAGTCCGCCCCGGTCTCGCTCGTCACGCTGCCCGCCGACGAGCACCCGGAGGGGGCGCGCCGCGCGGTCCGGGTCGCGGGGGTCAGCCTGGACAACTTCTACCCCACCGACGCGGACTACACCGGCCTCGCCGCGTTGTCCGACGACGGCCGCGTGTACACCTGGGGCGGCAACCAGACCACCCGCATCATGGGCCGCACGAACGCGGTCCCGTTCACGCGGCCGGGACAGGTCGCGATCCCGGGCACGGTCGTCGACCTGGTGTCGAGCGCCTCGGTGTTCCTCGCGCTGACCTCGACCGGCGACGTGTACACGTGGGGCTACCCGCAGGGGCGCGGCGTCACGGGCCAGGGGTCGCTCACCGCGTCGTCGGCGGCACCGACCCGCGTCCTCACCGGAGTGCACTCCATCGGCGCGGGCGTCTGGAACGCCTGGGCGATCCGGGGCGACACCGTGCCCGGCGACACCGGCACCGGCGTGCTCTGGTGGGGCTGGGCCAACGACGCCGGCGCGTACGCCGGCGACCCGTCCGGCGACAACCGCGTCGCGACCCGCTCGACCCCGACGCAGTCCACGGCCCTGTCCGCCCTGACCACCTCCGGCTGCGCGGCCGTCGGCGTGGTCGCCGGCTCCGCCGAGGACACCTGCGCCATCCGCTCGCTCACCGGCCACTACTACGGCAGCCAGGCGGTGCTCGCCGACGGGACCCTGCTCACCTGGGGCAACCACGTCGAGTGGGGCACGGGCCGCGCCGATGCCGGGTCCGCGGGCAACAACCGGCCCACGGCCGTGGTGCTCGCCGCCGGTGTGACCGCGTCCGCCGTCGCCACCACCGAGGACTACGTCCTGGTGCACGGCAGCGACGGCCGGGTGTACGTCTGGGGGCGGTACAGCTACGCGCGCGGCCCGCACCCGGCCACCGGGGCGTCGTCCGCCACGAACATCCGCACGCCGACGCCCCTGGTCGCACTCGGCCCCGTCGAGGCCGTCGCCGGGTTCGGCTACAGCGGGGCAGCGCTGCGGGCCGACGGCACGCTCGTCCTGTGGGGCGGTACCACGCAGGGCGGGAACCACAACACGCACCTGCTCGTGCGCGACGGCTTCGCGACGAACTCGCTCGCGATCACGCCCGCGCGCGGCCTGACGACCCTGGTCATGCCCGGCACCGAGGCGGCCCAGGCATGAGCCGACACCGGCAGGACCCCCGGCCCGCCCGGCGCCCGGCGCGGGGGGCCGGCCTGGTCCTGCTCGCCCTCGCGCTCGTCGCGGGCGTGCTGGCCCGGCCCGCGCTGACCTCGGCGGCGTTCACCGACTCGGCGCGGCTGTCGGCCGGCGTCGGCTCGGCCGACGTGTTCGAGGTCGTGCTGGTCGACGCCGGCGGGATCGCGCACCGGGCGGCCGCGGGCGCCGCGCTGCCCGTGCCGCTCCCGGGCGGCGACGCGCTGGTGCCGGGCGGCGCGATCGAGACCACGCTCACCGTCGCCGCCAACCACCCCGCGGTCGCCGCCGGGGTCACGCTCACCCTGGACGTCGAGCGCGTCGCCGGGACCCCCGACATCACGCCCTACGTGCGGTTCTCCGTGCTCGCGGAGGACCGGCCGGGAGGCCTGGACGTCCCCGCCGGCATCCCCGTCGACCTCGGGCGGCTCGCGCCGCGCGGCAGCGACGCCGTCCCCGACGGGAGTCCCTGGGAGGCCGGCGCCGCCGGCTCGGCCCTGGCCGTGCGGGTCGGCGTGCACCTGCTCGACGACCCCGCCACGGAGGCCCTCAACGGCGGGCAGGTCCGCGTGACCGCCCGCTTCGACGCCACGTCCCAGGAGGACGCGTGACCACCGCCGAGGCCGCCGCCGGCCGCGCCACCGGCCGCCGCGAGCTGCGGGCCGGCTCCGACGGGCACCGCCCGGGCCGGGCCGTCCGCGTCGCCCGGCGCGCCCAGCGGGCGCTGCTCGACGTCGCGGCCGCCCTCGGCGGGCTGTGCGTGCTGGCCGTCCTCGCCTGCCTGGCGCTCGGCGTCCGGCCCGCCGTCGTCGTCTCGGGCTCGATGGCGCCCGGGATCGGTGTCGGTGCCGTCACCCTCGCCCGGACCGTCCCGGCCGCCGACGTGGCGGTCGGCGACGTCGTCACCGTGCCCCGCACCGACGGGCACGGTCTCGTCACGCACCGCGTCGTCGGGACCGCACCGGTCGCGGGCGGGGCGACCGAGCTGCGCCTCCAGGGCGACGCCAACGCCGAGCCGGACGCGCTGCCGTCCACGGTGACCCAGGTCGGGCGGGTGATCGGCTCGGTGCCGCACGTCGGGCGGGTCGTCGTGGCGCTGCAGGAGAACGTCGTGGCCGTCGTCGCCGGGCTGCTCCTGCTCACCGCCCTGGTGACGTTCCCGACCCGCGGCGGCCGCGGGCGCGACGCCTGACCGCCCCGGCGGCCGGGAGGACCGGTCGCGCGGCCCTGCTCCGGGACGACCCCGGCCGTGCGGGACCCCGTCAGCGGCGGGACGGGACGCCGGGGTGCGGGGGCGTCTACTCGGACGCCGCGGCCCAGACGGCGTCCTGCGACCCGGCGGGCAGGGTGACCTCGCCCCAGCTGCCGACCGTGACGGTCAGGTCCCGGTGGGGGTCCACGTCGTCCGGCAGCGCGACCACGGTGGTCGCCGGGACGTAGTCGGCGGTGCACGCACCGTCGCCGGGCTCGGGGAACGTGACCTGGACGGCGTCGTCGCCGGCGGACGTCGCCGTCGCGTCCGCGACGGACGGGCAGGTGCTCGACCCGAAGGTCACGACGTAGAGCAGGGCGTCGTCGCTGGTGCGCGCGGCGCCCGCGGCGGCGTCCGCCGACGGGTCGCCGATCCCCTCGGGCAGGCCCACGACCGTGGACCCGGCGGTCAGGTCGAGCGAGGCGGGCGGGACGTCGTCGGACGACCCCGCGGTGGTGCCGTCGTCGCCGCTGCCGCCGCACCCGGCCAGCAGCGCCAGGACGCCGAGCACGCCGACCGGGACGAGGGCCCGCGCACGACGGCTCCCCGACCGCACCGCGGTGGTCACGCCGGCTCCCGCGCGCGGTCGCGGACCGGGTCCCCGACGGCCCGGACGAGGACGGCCGGGCACGCGACGAGGCAGAGGACCTCGAGGACGAGGAGGGACGACTGCCACAGATCCACGGGAACGCTCCGGTGTCCGACGCCTGGTGACGGGGGAACCTGTCGACACGCTGCGGCACCCCGCCCGCCCCGGGTCCAGGGGCGTCCGACGTGTCGGTGCGAGACTACCGCCGGCCGGGCGCCACCCCCAGGGTCGGGCGGCTCGGGCCGCACGCCCCTCCGCGGGCCCGGGTCCAGGAGCGACCCCGGCCGTGCCCCACGCCCCGCCGGCACCCTGCCGGCCCGGGACCTTCGACCCGGCCCGCAAGGCCGCCCACCCGGTCCGGCACCGCACCCCGCCGGGTGGAACCGGTCCCCCGGGGGTGTTCGGGACCGTTCGGACTTCTCCCGACCCCGCGCGCCCAGGCCTTCGGTCCCTGTTGGCTGGGTCGTCCGTGCGCCTAGCGTGGCGCCGGCGCGGCACAGGGAGGCGGACGGTCAGGTGGACCCGCAGGGCACGGAGCTCGACGAGGCGGACGACGCCGCCGACGGGTCGCCGGAGACGATCCCCGACCGCGCCGGGCTCGCCCGCCGGCTGACCGCGCTGCGCGAGCGGGCGGGGCTGAGCGTCCGCGACGTCGCCCGGATCACCGGGCTGCCGCTCGGCACCGTCGGCGGGTACCTGTCGGGCCGGCACCTGCCCCAGCCGGCGACCGCGGACCAGTTCGACCGGCTGCTCTCCGCGCTCGGCGTCCCCGCGGACCAGCGCGACGCCTGGGCCGGGGCCGTCGCCCGGCTCCGCCGCGTCCCGGGTCCGCGGCCGGCCTCCGCGGCCGCGCCGTACCGGGGCCTCGCCGCCTACGAGGTGGACGACGCGCCCCTGTTCGTCGGCCGGGAGACCGCGGTGGACGGCCTCGTCGCGCGGGTCGAGGGGGTGGACGAGGAGGGGGGCACCCCGGTCGTCGTGCTCGCCCCCTCGGGCGCCGGCAAGTCCTCGCTGCTGCGGGCCGGCCTGGTCGCACGCCTGCGCACCGCCGGACGGCGGGCGCTCGTGACGACGCCCGGCACCGACCCCCTCGCCACCCTCGACGCGGCCGTCGGCGAGCTGCGGGCCGGGGCGGACGACGGCGCGCGGCCGGTGCTCGTGCTCGACCAGCTGGAGGAGGCGCTGCTGGCGGACGACGGGGCGGGTGCGGCACCCGTCGCGCTGCTCGACCGCCTCGCCGCGGTGCACGCCGGCGGCGTGACCGTGGTGCTCGGCCTGCGCGCCGACGTCTTCGAGCGCGCCCTCGACCACGCCGACCTCGCGCAGTGGCTCGCCCACCCGGTGCTGGTCGGCCCGCTCTCCGCCGCCGACCTGCGCCGCGTCGTGCTCGAACCCGCACGCCGGGTGGGCCTGCAGGTGGACGACGCCCTGGTCGACGTGGTCGTGGCGGAGTCGACCGCCGGCCGCGGCGCCGGCCCCGCGACCGGACCCGCACCGGCGCTCGACCCGGGCGTGCTGCCGCTCGTCTCCCACGCGCTGTACGCGACCTGGGCGGCCTCGAGCGGGCGCCGGCTGACGCTCGCGGAGTACCGGTCGGTGGGCGGCCTGGCCGGTGCCATCGCGCAGACCGCCGAGGCGGTCGTCGCCGGCCTGCCCGAGCAGCGGCTCGCCGTCGTCCGCCGGGTGCTCCTCGCGCTCGTCC
>DAMBCY010000003.1:0-7011 GCA_032056255.1 Cellulomonas sp.
CGTCGAACAGCAGGGGCGCCTCGTGCAGCCGGATCACCGGCCAGTAGCGCAGCCAGCTGTGCGCGTCGGTCAGACCCCAGAGCGTGACGCACCTCAGGGTGCGGGCGTGCGACCGGAAGGTCTCGAACAGCCGGCCGTAGTACGCGGCCTGCTCGGCCAGGCGCTCCGGGGCGACCCGGGCCAGCGACTCGCCAGGGGTGCGGGAGACGGAGACGTCGAGCTCGGTGACGACCTGGGCGAGGCCGAGCCCGGCGAACGCGGCGAGGCTCTCGTCGATCCGGTCGACGGGGCTGGCGAGGGTGAGGTGCATCTGGTGGCCGACGGCGTCGAGCTCCGTGCCGGCGTCGAGCAGCCCGCGCACGACGCGCAGGTAGGCGTCGCGCTTGGCGGGGCGCTCGGTCTCGAAGTCGTTGAGCACGAGGCACGCACCGGGGGCGGCGTCCCGGGCGATGCGGAACAGGTCCCGCAGGTACCCGTCGCCGAGCACGGTGCGCCACGGGGTGCGGCGCAGGTCGTCGGGCTCGTCCTCGTCGACCGCCTCGTTGCTGACCTCCCAGGCCCACATGCGGTCGCCGAAGTGCTCGGCGAGCGCGCCGATGTGCCGCTCGGCGCGGTCGAGCAGCAGCGTGCGGTCGGCGGCGGACCCGGTGAGGGGGGTGCCGTCCGCCTGGTGGAACATCCACGCCGGGGTCTGGTGGTGCCAGGTCATCGTGTGCCCGTACAGCCGCTGCCCGTTGCGGTCCGCCGCCCGGGCGACCAGGTCGGCCGCCTCGAAGTCGAAGACGCCCTCCTCGGGCTGCACCCAGGCGGGCTTCGTCGCGTTCTCCGGGGTCACGGAGCTGAAGTGCTGCGCGAGCAGGTCCGCGTAGCCCGGGACGAGGTCGCGCAGGTCGACCGCGACACCGAGGTCGAAGTAGGGCCGGTACGCCTCGCGCAGGGACGTGACGTGCGGGTCGTGCGGGATGGACATGGGGCTCCTTCGACCGAGTTCAACGGTGAACCACTCTGTCTGGTCACAACTTGCCTGTCAATCCGCTGGTCGCAAGATCATCCTCGTCTGAGGTCGCGGCTCTGTGGTACAACGGTGATCCTGGATCGAGCGTCCGACTCGGACCCCGTGCCCACGCCCCGGCGTGGGCGAGCCGCCCCCCGGGCGGTGGGGCGAGGACTACGTCCCGCGCTGGCTCCACCGACTGACACGAAGGAGAGTCAGATTGTGAAGTGGCAGAAGACGTCCGCCGCCGCCGCGAGCGCAGCCGTGCTGATCGGTCTCGCGGCCTGCGGGTCCGGCGGTCCCGCCGACGACGAGGCCGGGACGACCGCGGAGCCCATCACCGCCGAGGAGATCGCCGCGGTGCTGGAGGGCGACGAGGAGATCGACCTCACCCTGTGGGCCTGGGCCGTGAACCAGTACACGCCGGCGATCGAGGCGTTCCAGGAGGCCTACCCGAACATCACGATCGACTTCGTGGTCGAGTCCGGCAGCACGGACATGTACACGAAGTACCAGAACGCGGTGCAGGCCGGGACCGGCGTGCCGGACGTCATGCAGTGGGAGTACTACGCGATCCCGCAGTACGCGGTGTCCGGCTCGCTGCTGAACTTCGCGGACGCCAGCATCGAGGAGAGCCTCGGCGGCCTGTACAACGCGTCCGCGTGGAACGACGTGCACGTCGCCGACGGCCTCTACGGCATCCCGACCGACCAGGGCCCGACGGTGATGTTCTACCGCCAGGACATCCTGGCCGAGTTCGGCATCGACGTCCCGACGACGTGGGCCGAGGTCGAGGAGTCCGGCAAGAAGCTGCACGCCGCCGACCCGACCAAGTACCTCGCGTACCTGCCGGTGGACACCACCGCCGAGTCCTTCCTCAACATGCTCCGGTTCGCCGACGCCGCCCCCTGGTCCGTCGACGGCCTGACCGACGTCTCCCTCGACCTCACCAACGAGACGGTCGAGGAGGTCACGGAGTACCTGCGCCGGACCATCGACGAGGGCGTGTTCAAGGTCGTGAGCGTCTCCAGCGACGAGTACCTGCGGATGATCGCCGAGGACGACGTCGCGCTCGGCATCCACGGTGCCTGGCGCAGCGGCGGCATCGCCAACGACTTCCCCGAGCAGGCCGGCAAGTGGCGCGTCGCGCTGCCGCCGGTGTGGGGCGACGCGGGCACCGAGCAGACCCACAACTCGGTCTCCGGCGGCTCCGCCTTCGCGGTCAGCGCGAGCTCCTCGCGCGAGAAGCAGGTCGCCGCGGTGGCCTTCGCGAACTGGATCAGCTCGGCGCCCGAGTCGGTCGACATCCTGGTCGAGCAGGGCCTGTTCAGCGCCGCGATCTCCTACCAGGAGGACGCGGACGCCGCGGCCGAGACCAACGACTACTTCGGCGGCCAGCAGGTCAACCAGGTGTTCTTCGACGCCGCGAAGGCCGTGGATGCGAACTGGCAGACGCTGCCGTTCATGCAGGAGGTCAACACGACCTTCACGGACACGGTGCTGCCGACGCTGTCCGACGGCTCGGACATCTTCCCGGCGGTCGGGACCTGGCAGACCCAGATCGCCGACTGGGCGAACGAGCAGGGGTTCACCGTCACCACCGCCGAGTAGCCACCGGACGGGGCGGGCGTCGTCCGACGCCCGCCCCGTCGTCCCGTACGCACCGAGAGCGAGAGCATGACCCAGGTCCTCACCCCCGCCGCGCGGCGCCGCGCGGCCCGGCCACCCCGGCCCCGGGCCGACCGGGCCGGCTGGCTGTTCGTCGCGCCCTACGTCGTCGTGTTCGTGCTGGGCACGATCGCGCCCCTGGCGTACTCGACGTACCTCGGCCTGTTCCAGACCAAGGTCATCGGCGGCACGGCGTTCACCGGCCTGGCGAACTACGTCAAGGCCGTCGCGGACGGGATGCTGTGGTCCGGGTACGGCCGGGTGCTGCTGTACGGCGTGGTCCAGGTGCCGATCATGCTGCTGGTCGCGCTGGTCGCCGCCCTGGTGCTGGACTCCGGGCGGGTCCGGCACGTCGCCGTGCCGCGCATCCTGCTGTTCCTGCCGTACGCCGTGCCCAGCGTCATCGCCTCGCTCATGTGGAGCTACATCCTCGGCGACGAGTACGGGCTGCTCGGGGACGTGTGGGGGGCCTTCGGGGGCGACGCGCCGAACCTGCTGAGCAGCCGGTGGATCCTGCTCGCGATCGGGAACATCGTGCTCTGGGGCTTCCTCGGCTACAACATGCTCGTCTACTACTCGGCGCTGCGCGTGGTGCCCGAGGAGATCTACGAGGCGGCCCGCATCGACGGGGCCGGCGACCTCCGGATCACCTGGTCCATCAAGCTCCGGCACATCCGCCCGGCCCTCGTCATGTCGCTGGTGTTCTCGCTGATCGGCGCGATGCAGCTGTTCAACGAGCCGAACCTGCTCCAGGTCGTCGCACCGGAGGCCATCTCGTCCTCCTTCACCCCGAACATGTACGCGTACCGGCTCGCCTTCGCCGGCCAGAACGTCAACTACGCCGCCGCCGTCGCGCTGGTCGTGGGCCTCGTGACGATGGCGATCGTGACCGTGGTCCGGGTCGTCGGCGACCGCTGGGCGGAGGACTGAGATGACCGTCGTCGACGACAGCACCCGTCCCGGGACGACCGGGTCGGCCGCCCCCGCGGGCCGCCGCCCCCGCCGCCGCCCGCACCGCCGCCCGCACCGCGTGGGACAGGCCCTGCTCGGCCGTGCCGCCGGCACCACCGCGCTGCACGCGGTGATGTTCCTCATGGTGGCCTACTGCCTCCTGCCGCTGGTCTGGCTCGCGCTGTCGGCCACCAAGACCAGGTCCGGCATGCAGCTGACCTCCGGCCTGTGGTTCGCGGGCAGCGAGCACGGCGGCTTCGCCCTGTGGGAGAACCTGGTCGGCACGTTCACGGTGAGCGACGGGATCTACGGCCGCTGGCTGGTCAACACGATCGTCTACGCCGTGGCGGCGGGCGTCGGGTCCGCGCTGATCGCGGCGCTCGCGGGCTACGCCATCGCGACCCTGCGGTTCGCCGGCCGCGGCCTGGTGCTCAGCGCGTCGATCGCGTTCATGACGATCCCCGCGACCGTCATCGCCATCCCGCTGTTCCTCATGTACGCGAAGGCCGGGCTGGTGAACACGGCGGCCGCGGTGATCGTGCCGCAGCTGTCCAACCCGTTCGGCCTGTACCTCATGACGATCTACGCGCGTTCGGCCATCCCGCCCTCGCTGGTCGAGTCCGCGCGGCTGGACGGCGCCGGGCACTGGCGGATCTTCTGGAGGATCGCGATGCCGCTGCTCGCGCCGGGGTTCGTCACCGTGCTGCTGTTCGCGCTGGTCGCGGCCTGGAACAACTACATGCTGCCGCTGGTGATGCTGTCCGGGCAGGAGAGCTACCCGCTGACCGTCGGCCTGCGGATGTGGCTGCGCCAGGCCACCAGCTCGGAGTTCGCGAACCTGGACGGCTCGATCACGAGCTTCATCCTGACCGGCTCCCTGGTCGCGATCGTCCCCATCATCATCGCGTTCTGCTTCCTGCAGAAGCACTGGCAGTCGGGCCTCGCGGCCGGGGCGGTCAAGCAGTGAGCGCCGGGAGCGCCCGGGCCCGCCACACCGGCTTCACGGTCGGCGGACGCCCCTTCCTGTCCGTCGGGGGGCAGGCCCGCAACTCCTCGGCCTTCACGCCCGAGGACGCCGAGCACGCGTGCCGCAGCGTCGTGGCGCTGGGCGGCAACACCGTGGCGCTGCCCGTGTCCTGGGAGGGGCTGGAGCCCCGCGAGGGCGAGTTCGACACCGGCGTCGTGCGCGCGCTGGTCGACCGGGCCCGTCGCTGGGACCTGCACCTGGTGCTCCTGTGGTTCGCCACCTGGAAGAACGGCACGTCGGAGTACGCCCCCGCGTGGGTGAAGTCCGACGCGGTGCGGTTCCCGCGCACCCGGTACGCGAACGGGGAGGCGGCGTTCGTGCTGTCCGCGCACGCGGCGGCCAACCGGGCGGCCGACGCCCGCGCGTTCCGGGTGCTGATGGAGACGGTGCGCGACCACGACGCGGCGACCGGGACCGTCCTCGCCGTGCAGGTGGAGAACGAGCCCGGGATCTACGCGCCGACCCGCCGCGACTTCGGGCCGGACGGTGAGCGCGACTTCCGCGGGGCGGTCCCGGCCGCGCTGGTCGACGCCGCGCGGGACCGGCCGGACAGCAACCTCGGCCGCTGGTGGCGGGCGTGCGGGTCGGTCCCGGCCGGTACCTGGACCGACGTGCTCGGGACCTGGGGCGCCGAGGCGTGCACCACGTGGGCGGTCGCCCGGTACACCGACCACGTCGCGGCCGCGGGCAGGGAGGTCCACGACCTGCCGCTCACGGTGAACGCGTGGCTCGACACCGGCATGTGGGGCCTCGGCGGTCTCGACTACCCGTGCGGCGGCCCGGTGCACTCGACGCCGGCGCTGGACATCTGGCGGGCGACGGCGCGGTCGGTCGACATGATCTGCCCCGACGTCTACGTACCGGACCCGCGCACCTACCGCGACGTGGTCGACGCCTACGCGGCGCCGGAGGACGGCTGGCCGCTGTTCGTGCCGGAGTCGGCGAACCGGAACCCCAACCCGGCGTTCATGTTCCACGCGATCGGCACCGCCGGGGCCGTGGGTCAGCACGTGTTCGGCGTCGAGGAGCTCGTCGCCCCGGACGGGACGGTCCGGGAGGAGGCTCGCGCCTTCTGCCGGTCGTTCGCGATGCTCCGGGCCGCGGAGCCGCTGATCCACCGGTTCCGGGAGGGGTCGGGCACCAGCGCCACCGGGGTGCTGTGCCAGGAGCCGGGCCAGCGGTTCGCGCACGTCGCGCTCGACGGCTGGCTGTGCACCGCGACGTACAGCGGGGCGGAGTTCCGCTGGAACGGCACGGACTTCCGGCACATGGACCTGATCGAGACGGAGTTCGCGGACGTCACGGACCTGACCCGGGAGCTCGGGCGCGGGCTGGTGTTCCAGACCGCGCGGGACGAGGTCTACCTGGTCGGGCACGGCACCCGGGTGTTCCTCAACCGGCTGCCCGATCCCGACGGGTCGATCCCGCTGTCCCTGGTCGCGCCGGTGCACCAGGCGGCGTCGATGCCGACCCTCAGCATCGAGGAGGGCCGGTTCGTCGACGGGGAGTTCGTGGCCGAGCGGCTGCGGACCGGTGACGAGGCCCGGCACGGCATCTGGCTGGCCGCGGACTGCGGCGTGGTGCGCGTGGTGCTGCACGACGTCGACGCCGCCGCGGCCGGGTGACCACCGCCGCGGTGCCCGGCGCCGGCGGGGCGTCAGGCCCGCGGGGCGCCGTACGCGGCGAGCAGCCGGTCGTGCTCCGCGGGCGTCACGGCCAGCAGCGACCCGTGCCGCGCGCCCGGGGGCAGCTGCGCGGTGGGGTCCGGGGTCCACGACCCCGGGGCCAGGTCGGGGCTCCGGTACGCCCGGTACCCCGCGCGGCAGAACTCGTCGACGAGCAGCACCCACCCGGCGCCGCGCGGGTCGCGGACCACGACCGGGCCCTCGCCGTGCTCGAGCCACCTCCCGGCGATCCCGGTCTCGACCGTGCGCCAGCCGGGGTCGTCGTAGCGGGTGCCGACCTGGTGCAGCACGAGCTTGCCGTCCGGGTGCCCCGCCGTGCGGGGCCGCTCATCCTTGACGAACCGGTGGAGCAGGTCGCCGTCCCGCACGTAGGTGGCGTCGATGACCGGCCAGCCCGGGTCGAGGTGCACCGTGGCGGGGGAGAAGGTGCGCAGGTCCGGCGTGCGGGAGGCCAGGATGCGCAGGTGGTCGCCGGTCTCCCGGCCGGGGAACGCCGCGTCGCGCGCGGGCGCGCTGGCCCAGACGACGACGAACTCCTGCGCGTCCTCGTCCCAGAACGCCTTGGGCGCCCACGTCGAGCCCGCGCCGGGCGGGGCGACCCGGACCAGCCGGGGCGGGTCCCACCGGACCAGGTCGGGCGAGTCCCACACCACGATGCCGTGGCTGCCCGCGTGCTCGGCCCGGTC
>DAMBCY010000003.1:7021-27109 GCA_032056255.1 Cellulomonas sp.
AGTCCTGGTCCGCGTGCACCCGGAGGTCGGTCGCCACCAGGTGGAAGCCGCCCGTGCGCGGGTCGCGGACCAGGTGGGGGTCCCGGACGCCGCGTTCGCCGACGTCGCTGCGCAGCGCCGGGCCCTCGCCGAGCGGGCGCAGGACGAACGGGTCGGTCGCGTCCGACAGCGCGAGGAAGACCTGCTCGCCGTCGGGCAGGTCCTCGCCGAGGAAGTAGGCGAGCAGGAAGCCGCCGAGGTCCGGGTCGTCAGGCATGGGCGAGGTCCGTCCGTGGGTGTCGGGCGCCGGCGGAGGGCTCCGGGCGGCCGTGCTTGCCCCCGAGTGTCATCGATGACATGCTGGCGGCGCAAGCCTGCCGCAGCGGCTCACGCGCGCGGGTCGGACGACGAGGGAGATGCCGTGCTGCCGCGCTGGTGCAACGTCGCGCCGAACGTCGCCCGGGTCTCCGGGTCCTCGTCCGTCGCGCACGCGAACGCCGCGGCACCCAGCGCGCGCATCGGGACGGCCATCGTGCTGAGCGGCGGTGTCAGGTGAGCCGCGAGCGTGTCGTCGAAGCCCAGCACCGAGACGTCCCGCGGGACCCGGAGCCCCACCCGGTCGAGGTGCTGCAGCACGCCGGCGGCGAGCGGGTCGGCTGCGACGAACAGCGCCGTCGCCCCCGGGTGCGCGGCGAGCGCGCGTGCCGCCAGGTCGGCGCCCTGGTCGTGGAACGGGCGCCGGTCGCCGGGGAGGCACAGCGTCTCCAGGCCCGGCAGGCCGAGCCCGCGCACCGCCTCGCGGTAACCGCGCAGCCGCTGGGCGCCGGCGGAGGCGTCCGGGTGCGGGACGAGGCCGAGGTACGCGATGCGCCGGTGACCCAGGCCGGCCAGGTGCTCCACCGCCAGCCGCGCGCCGCTGGCGTTGTCGACGGTGACCGTGGGGGTGACGACCGGGGTCGGCTGCTCGATCTGGACGACGCGCACCCCGGCACGGACCGCGACCTCGACGGTCGCGGCGTCCTTCGGGGTGGTGAGGACGATCGCGTCGACCCGCCGGCGCAGGAACGCCTCGACCGCCGCGCGCTCCCGGTCCACGTCGTGCTGGGCGTTCACGACGAACACGTCCATGCCGCTGCGCGCGGCCGCCTCCTGCAGCCCCAGGGCGATCTCCGAGAAGAACGGGTTGTCGCCCTGGTCGTGCAGCACCTGGCCGATGGTCTCGGTGCGCTGCCGGCGCAGCCCGCTGGCCACCGCGTTGATCCGGTAGCCGGTCGCCTCGACGGCCTGCTCGACGCGGGCCCGCGTCGGCTCGGCGACCCGCGGGCTGCCGCGGAGCACGCGGACGACGGTGGCGGTGGACACTCCCGCCAGCGCGGCGACCGACCGCAGCGTCGGCGGAGTGGTCGAGGTGGTCATGCGCGTCCCTGTCGCCGGCTGTCATCGATGACACAGCATCCCACGGACCAGGGGGTGCGGACGTGAACGGGACGGCGGCGACGGGAGCGGCGGGCATGGCGGGGACGGGCGGCGGGGGACCGGTGGGGAGCGGCGTGGACGGGACGGTCGGCACGGCGGCGGCGGGCGGAGGCGACGGCGGCACGGCCGCCGGACGGGCGGCCGTCGCGCCGGTCCTCGAGACGCTGGGCGGTACGGGCCGCGTGCGGATCACCGGCGGCCGGCTGGCCGGTCTGGTCGAGAAGACCGTCGAGACCTACCTCGGCTTGGACCCCGACGACGTCCTGCACGGGTTCCGGGCGGCGGCGGGCCTGCCGGCCCCGGGCCGGCCGATGACCGGCTGGGCCGAACGGACCTCGCACATGACCTTCGGGCAGTGGGTCAGCGGCCTCGCCCGGCTGGGTGCGGCGCACGGCGTGCCCGAGGCGACGGAGCGCGCGGTGCGGCTGGTGGACGGCTGGGCCGCCACCCGCGGGGCCGACGGCGACGCGCACATGGAGCTGTACGCGTTCGAGAAGCTCGTGTGCGGGCTCGTCGACACCGCGCGGTACGCCGGGTACGGGGACGCGCTGGACGTCCTGGCGGACGTGAGCGGGTGGGCGGCGCGCACCTTCGACCGGTCGCGCGCGGCGGCGACCGCGGCCGACTTCGTCGGTGGCCCGGATGCCGTCGGCGAGTGGTACACGCTCGCGGAGAACCTCTACCGGGGGTTCCTCGCCGGCGGCGACCCGGCGCTGCGCGACCTGGCACGGGTCTGGCACTACGACGCGTACTGGAGCCGGTTCGAGCGCCGCCCCGAGCCCGGGCAGGACTGGGACGTCCCCGCCTGGCTGCACGCGTACTCGCACGTCAACACCTTCGCCAGCGCCGCGGCGGCCTACGAGGTGACCGGAGACCCCCACCTGCTCGACGTCGTGCGGAACGGGTACGACTTCGTCACCACCACCCAGGCCTACGCGACCGGCGGCTACGGCCCGGGCGAGCTCCTGCTGCCGCGGGACGGCACGCTCGGCCGCGCGCTCGAGTGGCGCACCGACTCGGCCGAGATCACCTGCGGGTCGTGGGCGGCGTTCAAGATCTCGGTCGCGCTGCTCCGGCACACGGGCGAGGCGCGGTACGGCGACTGGGCCGAGCGCCTCGTGCACAGCGGGGTCGGTGCGACGCCACCGGTGGAGGCCGACGGGCGCACGCCGTACTACCACGACTACCGGCTCGGCACCGCGACGAAGCTCTACCACTGGGAGCACTGGCCCTGCTGCTCGGGGACCTACGTGCAGTGCATCGCCGCGCTGCCGGACCTCGTCTACCTGCGGGGCGCGGACGAGCTCGCGGTGAACCTGTTCGTGCCCTCGACGATCGAGCTGGAGGTCGGCGGCACCACGGTGCACGTGGTCCAGGAGACCGCGTTCCCGGAGTCCGACACCACCCGGCTGCGGGTCACCGCCGACGCACCCGTGACCGCGACCGTCAAGGTGCGGGTCCCGGCGTGGTCGTCGGGCCTGACGATCGACGTGGACGGCGAGGCCGTCGACGCCCGGCCCTCCGCGACCGGCTGGGCCGAGGTGCGCCGCACCTGGTCCGGGACCTCGACCGTCACGGTGCGGCTCGGCGCGGGGCTGCGCCTCGAGCCGGTGGACGCGTGGCACCCGAACCGGGTCGCCCTCGTGCACGGCCCGGTCGTGCTCGCGCAGAGCGCCGACTGGACCGCCCCGCTGAGCCTGCCCACGCCGTGGGAGATGGTGGACCTGACGACCGCGCTCCGGCAGGAGGCGCCGCTGGTCTACCGGCCGGCGGGCCCGGGGACGGCCCGCCTCGCCCCCGGGGTGTTCGCCCCGCTGTCCGACGTGCCGGCCCGGGTGCCGTACCGCGTCTACACCGACCTCGACCGACCGCGGCTGGTCTAGAGCCGCACCGACCCCGGCGGCCGCACCCGCGCCGCCCCGACGGATTGGACCGCCCGTGCCCACCTGGCCCACGCTCACCGACATCGTCCCGCCCGCGGGCGTCCTGCCCGGGCACGCCTGGGCCGAGCCCGAGGCCGAGGACCCGGACGTCGTCGACCTGACCGGGCCGTGGCGGTTCCGGCTGACGCCGACCGCCGCCGGGCTGCCCGCCGCGGACGCCGGCGCGGACTGGCCGACGATCCGGGTGCCGGCGCACTGGCAGCTCGAGGGCCACGGGTCCCCGGCGTACACGAACGTGATCTACCCGATCCCGGTCGACCCGCCGCGCGTGCCCGCCGCGAACCCGACCGGGGAGTACCGGCGCGAGATCGAGGTGCCGGCGGCGTGGCTGGCGGAGGGGCGGGTGGTGCTGCGGTTCGAGGGCGTCGACTCGTGGTTCTCGGTGCACGTCGGCGGGGTGCAGGTGGCGACGTCGTCCGGCTCGCGGCTGCCGACCGAGGTCGACGTCACGGACGCCGTGCGACCGGGCGCGAACCTGCTCGCGGTGCGGGTGCACCAGTGGTCGGCCATGACGTACGTGGAGGACCAGGACCAGTGGTGGATGTCGGGCATCTTCCGGCCCGTGCGCCTGATCCACCGGCGGCCGGGCGCCGTCACGGACTGGCGGGTGCGGGCGGACTACGACCACGCCGCCGGCACCGGGACCCTCGCCGTGGAGGTCCCGGGGTGCCCGGACGCCCGGGTGGTCGTCGCGGAGCTCGGGATCGACGTCCCGGCCGGCGCGGCCGTGACCGTGCCCGTCGAGCCGTGGAGCGCCGAGCACCCGCGGCTGTACGACCTGGAGATCCGGACCGCCGCCGCCACCCGCCGGCTGCGGACCGGGTTCCGGACGGTGGACGTCCGGGACGGCGTGCTGCGGGTCAACGGCGCGCCGGTGGTGCTGCGGGGCGTGAACCGGCACGAGTTCGAGCCGCGCACCGGCCGCGCCGTGTCCCCGGAGGTGATGCTCCAGGACGTCCTGCTGATGAAGCAGCACCACGTCAACGCGGTGCGCACCTCGCACTACCCGCCGGACCCGCGGTTCCTCGACCTCTGCGACGAGCACGGGCTGTACGTCGTGGACGAGAACGACCTCGAGACGCACGGGTTCGAGCTGCTCGGCTGGCGGCAGAACCCCACCGACGACGAGCAGTGGCGGGACGTCCTCGTCGACCGCGTGACCCGCATGGTCCGGCGCGACGCCCACCACCCGGCGATCGTCCTGTGGTCGCTGGGCAACGAGGCCGGCACCGGGCGCAACGTCGGCGCGATGGCCGACGCGGTGCGCGCGCTCGACGCCTCCCGGCCGGTGCACTACGAGCCGGACCTCGACGGCGCGCACGTCGACGTCTACTCGCGGATGTACGCGAGCCCGGAGGAGGTCGAGCTGATCGGCCAGGGCCTCGAGGACCCGCTGCCGGACGCCGCCGCGGACGCCCGGCGCCGGGCCATGCCCTTCGTGCTGTGCGAGTACGCGCACGCGATGGGCAACGGCCCGGGGCTGCTCGCCGACTACGACCGGCTGTTCGACACCTACCCGCGGGTCGCCGGCGGGTTCGTCTGGGAGTGGATCGACCACGGCATCGCCACCACCGACGCCGGCGGCCGGGAGTTCTACGGCTACGGCGGCGACTTCGGCGAGCGGCTGCACGACGGGACCTTCATCGCCGACGGCCTGCTGCTGCCCGACCGCACGCCCTCGCCGGGCCTGGTGGAGCTCGCCGCGACGTTCGAGCCGGTGCGGCTGGAGCCGACGGGCGACGGCGTGCGGGTGCGCAACCGGTGGGCGTTCACGTCCACCGCCGCGGTCGAGCTCGGCTGGGTGGTCGAGGCGGACGGCGAGCGCGTCGCCGCGGGCGTGCTCGACGCCCCGGTGGTCGCCGCCGGCGGGTCGGTCGAGGTGCCGCGGCCGGGGGAGGTGGACCGGGCGGTCGCGGGGGTGCCCGACGGGCCGGCGGTGTGGTGGACCGTGACCGCGCGACCGGCCGTCGCGGGCGCCGGGTCGGGTGCCGTGCCCGCGACGGTGGGTCGGGCGCAGCAGGTGCTCCGTGCCGCCGCCCCGCTGGTCGCCCGGCCCGGCGACCCGGCGCTGGTCCGGTCGGACGCCGCCGGGACGACGGTCGGGCCGGTCGCGCTCCGCGCCGACGGCACGCCCGCGCGGCTCGGCGGCCTGACGGTCACCGCCCTGCGCCTGGACGCCTGGCGCGCGCCGACCGACAACGACCGCGCCTCGAACCTCGGTCTCGTCCCGGACGCCGAGCTGTGGGAGCGCGCGGGGCTCGACCGCCTCGAGCAGGCGCTCCGCACGGTCGACGTGCGGCACGACGCCGTGACCGTCGCAGGGCGGGTCGCCGGCGCCGGCACGGACTGCGGCTTCGGCGTCCGGTACACCTGGTCCGCGCCCGACGCGCGCACCGTCGACCTCGAGGTCGAGGCGACCCCGGAGGGCCGGTGGCCCGGTGGCGTCGCGCGGCTCGGGCTGCTGCTGGTGCTCGCGGACCCGGCGGCCGCCGACGCAGGCGTGGACTGGCTCGGCTCCGGGCCCGGCGAGGCGTACGAGGACAGCCGGCGCGCGGTCGCGCTCGGCCGGTGGTCGGCCACGGTCGCCGACCTGCAGACCCGCTACACCCACCCGCAGGAGAACGGCGCCCGCCGGGACGTCCGCCGGGCCGGGCTCGGCCTGACCGGTGGCCGCCTGGTCGTCGAGGCCGGCACCAGCACGCTCGGTGGCCGGACCCTCGACACGGTCGAGCTGTCCGTCCGACCGTGGGGCGACCACGCCCTCGCCGACGCCGCGCACCCGCACGAGCTCGCCGAGGACGGCAACCTCTGGGTGCACCTCGACCTGGCGCAGCACGGGCTCGGGACGGCGGCGTGCGGCCCGGGCGTCGCGCGACCCGCGCGGCTCGACGCCACCCCGGCGGTGATCCGGCTGCGGTTCACGACCGGGTGACCCCGGAGCGGGGTACGGTGTCCGGCGGTGCGCGGCCGTCGAGCCCGGCGGTCCGCGAGGGGCCCTGACGACGGGAGACCGGTGAACCTCTACCTCCGTCTCCTGCTGCTGCGCCTGCGCACGCCGCGCCGCCCGCGCCTCGGGGCCTGGGACGTCGCCCGGACGTCGTTCCGCGTCGTCCCGACGGACCTGGACCTGCTCGGGCACGTGAACAACGGGAAGTACCTGACGCTGATGGACGTCGCCCGCATCGACCTGCTGACCCGGGCCGGCGTGTGGGCGGCCCTGCGCGCGCGCGGCTGGTACCCCGTCGTGGCCGGGCAGACCATCACCTACCGGCGCTCGCTCCGGCTCGGGCAGCGGTTCGACGTCGTCTCGCGCGCGATCGGCATCGACGACCGGTGGGTCTACGTCGAGCAGACGTTCTGCGTGGGTGAGGAGGTCTACGCCCGGGCGGTCGTGCGCTCGCGGTTCCTCAAGCGCTCCGGCGGCTCGGTCGAGCGGGCCGAGCTGGAGGAGCTGTGCGGCCCGGCCCCCGTGGGGCTGGAGCTGCCGGCGTGGGTGCAGGACTGGACGGACGCGACCCGCATCCCGAAGGAGCACGCGGCCTGACTCCGCTGCCTCGGGGTTCGCGTCGAGGTGCACGGCGCTGATGGTGAGCCGCACTCTCACATCTACTCTCAAGTCGATGTGACAGTAGGCGTCAGTGCTCTCGGGCCCCTCAGGTGAGTCGCCAGCTCGCGCGAGGATCCTTGGGCGACTGACCCTCCCACTTCACCAGACCGTCCTCTTCGAGGCGGTGCAGGTGACGCAGCGCGGTTGGACGGGTCGCGCCCAGCAGTTCCACGATCTGACCGGTTCCGAGTGGTCGCCGGGCGCGGCGCAGGACGTCCAAGACCCTCAGGGCTCCGTTGGGAAGGCTACGACGGACCTCCGGAGGGAGCGCGTCGGAGAAGAAGAGAGTCAGCTGAACAGAAGCAGCGGTCTGGTTGTAGAGGGGATCTGTCAGACCACGAGATCGCATCTCCGAGAAGATGCGCCGGATCCCTTCGCCGAGCTCCTGCGCGATGCCGAGGTCCGAGCACACGCGCGCCAGCCGTGGGTTGCGCGCATAGCGTGCGATGTCGAGTGGTCGGGTCGGATCGACCAGACCCGGGAAGCGCCCGGGACTCTGGATCTCGATGCGGTTGGGAAAGATCTCGACGCGCACGTGATCGCCGGCCAGGCTGTACGACCGGTGGATCACTGCGTTGACCAGACCCTCCAACCAGGCGTCCCGGGGGATCGCAGGAACCGCCTCGAAGCGCCCTGAAGGACTGAGGGCGCGGCGCTTGGGGATGAAGGACTCGATGACCTGCGCCGCGCGGTGGATCTGCTCCGGGATCGACCCCTCGCATCGGATATCGGCGTCGTCGTCCAGGGTGAAGCTCGATCCGGTCCCGCGCTCGATGCCTTGATAGCGAAGTACCCGCACGTGCGCGTTCGGGAAGATGTCCTGCGGATGGTCGGCGAACAGCAGGTACGCGGCCACGGTGACGTCCCCGGCTCGGGTCAGCATCCCCCTGGCCCGCAGCATGCTGGCCGCGGAGGACGAGCCGATCGCGTGCTGATAGGCCTCGACCTGATCCGGGTCCAGCTCGTCACGACGGACGTCGACCGGCGTCCCGTCGTAGGGCGCTGTGCCACGGTCGTACTCGAGCTCTTGTCGCTGTGCGAACCCGAGTCGGCGCGACTCGTCGCCGACCCGCAGGTAGCAGTCCCCGGACTTCGTCTGATGCACGCGTTCGCCAGGTTCGACGCGGATGACCAGCAGAGTCATCCCGGTCGTGGTCCGGAGCTCCCGAGCGGAGGTCCGCACCACGGGTTCAGTGAAGTCCTGCGCAGCCTGCTGGAGCTCGTTGAGCCGCTGAGCGGTGACTCCCTCGATCGTCCCCGAGTGAATCCCGACGACGACGGATCCTCCCTCGGCGTTGGCGAACGCGACGAGCGGGACGGCGAGATCGCGAGCGCTGATCCGGCCCGACTTGCGTTCGAACCACTGGCCCTCGGGCAGGTGGCACAACTCGAGCGCGGATTCGTCCGACGACCCAGTCAGGGCCAGGTCCACCTCGGCAGCGTACATGCACGTACTCTAACATTTTTAGAGTACGTGAGAGTGGCGGTGTCTCAGTCTGTCGGCGGTCGGTCCGTCGAGCCGCGGACCACCAGCGACGTCGGCAGCCGTTCGTGGGTCGCCGCGCCCGCGTGCGCGCCCGGGTCGCCGTCGAGCAGCTCCAGCAGCAGCCGGACCGCGACCGCCCCGAGCTGCTGGATCTCCTGCCGGACGGTGGTGAGCGGCGGGACGGTGGAGGCGGACTCGGGGATGTCGTCGAACCCCACGACGGACAGCGCGTCGGGCACGCGGACGCCGAGGCGGGCGGCGGCGTCGAGGATGCCCATGGCGGACACGTCGTTGGCGGCGAACACCGCGGTCGGCGGGTCGGGCAGCGCGAGCATGGCGGCCGTGGCGTCGTAGGCGGCGCCCCTGCGGTACTCGGCGACGTGCATGAGGGTCGGGTCGGGCGTGACGCCGGCGTCGAGCAGCGCCTGGACGTAGCCGGCCTCGCGCAGGGCGGAGGACTCGAGGTCGCGGCGGCCGCCGAGGAAGCCGATGCGGCGGTGCCCGAGGTCGAGCAGGTGCCGGACGGCGAGCATCGCGCCGGTGAGGTTGTCGGAGTCGACGCTCGGCATGCCGCCGGGGCCGGCGTGCGGGTCGACGGCGACGACGGGCACGCCGGCGTCGGGGTCGACGACGGTCGGGGTGACGAGCACCGCGCCGTCGATCAGGGTGCCGCTGAGGCGCGAGAGGTAGCGGCGCTCCCAGCCGGGACGCACGGTCCGGGCGGAGGCGCCGCCGGTGTACGCGAGCAGGGCGTAGCCGGTGTCGGCGAGCGCGGCCCCCGCGCCCTTGAGGATCTCGGTGCTGAACGGCTCGAACTCGGCCACGAGGACGCCGACGGCGTGGGTGCGGTGGGACCGCATGCCGCGCGCGACGAGGCTCGACTCGTACCCGAGCCGCTCGACGACGGCCTGCACGTGGGACGCGGTCGCGGCGGCGATCCCGTCCCGGCCGTTGATGACCTTGGAGACGGTCGCCACCGAGACGCCGGCCTCCGTGGCGACGTCCGTGATCGTGACGCGTCGTCTCATGCCCGACATCGTACGGTTGCGAAAACGTTATCGACAACGGTTGACACGTCGGTTTCCGCCCTGCGAGAGTCGCTCTGCGGGTCCGGTCAGCGATGACGGCGACCCCCGGCGGGAGCACGGCGCGGCAGCCGCGGTCCCGCCGGGACGAGGGAGCACGCACCTCGGAGGCGCCCGATGCCCATCGGGTCCGGCCTCGCGGGGAAGGACATCCGGTCAACTCGACGAAGAGGACAGGTCTGATGAAGACGAGGAAGACACTGGCGATCTCGGTCGCGGTGCTGATGGGGGCCGTGGGCCTCAGCGCCTGCGGCGGCAGCGACGACGACGCCGCGTCCGGCGGTGACGGCGACGTCACGATCACGTGGTGGCACAACTCGAACACCGGTGAGGGCAAGGACTACTACGACCAGGTCGCCGCCGACTTCGAGGCGGACAACCCCGGCGTGACCGTCGAGGTCAGCGCCATGCAGCACGAGGACATGCTCACCAAGCTCGACGCGGCGTTCCAGAGCGGCGACGCGCCGAGCGTGTACATGGAGCGTGGCGGCGGCGAGCTCGCCGACCACGTCGAGGCGGGCCTCACCCAGGACATCTCCGAGGCGGCCGCCGACGAGATCGCGAAGATCGGCGGCTCGGTCGCCGGCTGGCAGGTCGACGGCCAGACCTACGCGCTGCCGTTCTCCCTGGGCGTCGTGGGCTTCTGGTACAACAAGGACCTCTTCGAGCAGGCCGGCATCACCGAGGCCCCCACCACGATGGCCGACCTGGACGCCGCGGTCGACAAGCTCAAGGCCGCCGGCGTCGAGCCGATCTCGGTGGGTGCGGGCGACAAGTGGCCCGCCGCGCACTACTGGTACTACTTCGCGCTGCGGCAGTGCTCGCAGGACGTGCTCACCGACGCGGTGACCTCCCTCGACTTCTCCGACGAGTGCTTCGTCCGCGCGGGCGAGGACCTCGAGGCCCTCGTGGCCACGGAGCCGTTCAACTCCGGCTTCCTGTCCACCCCGGCGCAGTCCGGCCCGACCTCGGCCTCCGGCCTCCTCGCGACCGGCAAGGTCGCCATGGAGCTCGCGGGCCACTGGGAGCCCGGCGTCATGCAGGGCCTCACGGAGGACGGCACCGGCCTCGGCGAGGCGACCGGCTGGTTCCCGTTCCCGGAGGTCGACGGCGGCGAGGGCGACCCGGCCGCGCAGCTCGGCGGCGGCGACGCCTGGGCGGTGTCCACCGGCGCACCCGACGCGGCCGTGGACTTCGTGAAGTACCTGCTCTCGGACGAGGTGCAGAAGGGCTTCGCCGAGCTCGACATGGGTCTGCCGACCAACCCGACCGCCAGCCAGTACGTGGCGGACCCGGCGCTGGCCAACCTGCTCCAGTTCCGTGACGACGCGCCGTTCGTGCAGCTCTACTTCGACACGGCCTTCGGTGCCTCCGTCGGTGGGGCGATGAACGACGCCATCGCCCTGGCGTTCGCCGGCCAGGCGAGCCCGCAGGACATCGTCGACGCCACGCAGGCAGCGGCTGACGCAGAGAAGTGACCGACATGACCGACGACACTCTGTCGGTCCGGGCTCCCGGCCGCGCCCGCACGGCGCGGCCGGGAGCTCCGGCTCCAGCCGCCGACACGCCGCCGTCGCGGCACCGCTCCGCCTGGCGCCAGCGCCTCGAGATCACGTTCTTCGTGGCCCCCGCGCTGGTGCTGTTCCTCACCTTCGTCATCTGGCCGATGCTCAAGGCCGTCCAGATGTCGGCGTACCGGTGGAAGGGCTACGGCCCGATGGTCGACTTCGTCGGCCTGAGGAACTACGTCAGCGTGCTCCAGAACCAGGTCTTCACCGACGCGTTCGTGCACAACATGATCATCGTGGTCGGCTCGATCGCGGTGCAGCTGCCGCTCGGCCTGGCCATCGCCCTGCTGCTCAACCGCAAGATGTGGGGCCAGGGCGCGCTGCGGACCATCATCTTCGTGCCGTACGTCCTGGCCGAGGTGATCGCGGGCGTCGTCTGGTTCCAGCTCCTGCAGCCGCGGTACGGCGTCATCGACACGCTGCTCGACGCCGTGGGCCTGCACGGCCCGGCGCAGGGCTGGCTCGGGACCCCGGAGTACGCGCTGTGGACCGTGCTCGTCGTCCTCACCTGGAAGTACCTCGGCCTCGCGGTCATCCTGTTCCTCGCCGGCCTGCAGGGCGTGCCCGAGGAGCTCTACGAGGCCGCCCAGCTCGACGGGGCCACGTGGGCGCAGGTGCAGCGGCGGATCACCATCCCGCTGCTCGGCCCGACCCTGCGCACCTGGGCGTTCCTGTCGATGATCGGGTCGCTCCAGCTGTTCGACATGGTCTGGATCCTCACCGGCGGCGGTCCCGCCAACGCGACGACCACCATGGCGACCTTCCTCATCAACGAGGGCACGAAGCGGCAGAACTACGGCATCGCCGGCGCCGCCTCCGTGATCCTGTTCGCGGTGGCGCTGATCATGGCGCTCGCCTACCAGTTCTTCATCCTGCGTCGTGACACGCAGGACGACGCCCCCCGGAAGAAGGCGAAGCGATGAGCGCGGTCACCGTGCCGGCGACGGCCACCCGCACGTCCGCCGGACCGGAGCGCGGTCGTCGTCGGCGGTCGTTCCAGGGCGGCAGCCCGCTGGTCTACGCGATCTCGCTCGTCGTGGTCGCCCTGACCCTGGGCCCGGTGCTGTACGGCGTCCTCGGCGGGTTCCGCACCAACGCCCAGCTCGCCGAGAGCCCGGCCGGCATGCCGTCGCCGTGGGTGCTGTCCAACTACCAGGGCGTCCTGACCAACCCGGCCTTCTGGACCTACGCGCTGAACTCCACGGCGATCGCGGTGATCACGACGGCGATCGTGGTCGTGTTCGGGATCATGGCGGCCTACCCGCTGGCCCGGTACCAGTTCCGCGGGCGCGAGGCCCTGTTCACCGTGTTCGTCGTCGGCCTGCTGTTCCCGGCCACGGTCGCCATCATCCCGCTGTTCATCCTCATCACCCGCGACCTCGGGCTCGGGAACTCCTGGTGGGGCGTCGCGCTCCCGCAGGCGGCGTTCGCGCTCCCGATGACCGTCGTCATCCTGCGGCCGTTCCTCATGGCGCTGCCGAAGGAGCTCGAGGAGGCCGCGATGCTGGACGGCACCTCGCGCATCGGGTTCTTCTGGCGGATCGCGCTCCCGCTGTCCGCGCCGGGCATGGTGACCGTCGGGGTGCTCGCGTTCGTGGGCTCCTGGAACGCCTACCTGCTGCCGCTGCTCCTGCTGCAGGGTGACATGAAGACCCTCCCCCTGGGCGTCGCGGACTTCTCGTCCGAGCACTCCGCCGACACCGCCGGGGTCTTCGCCTTCACGTCGCTCGCGATGATCCCCGCCCTCGTGTTCTTCCTCGCCATGCAGCGCCGGATCGTGTCCGGGCTGCAGGGTGCCGTGAAGGGCTGAGCCGTTCCCCATGAAGCCAGAGAGTGACCACCTCATGTCCGAGAAGACCGTCGGTGTCCGTCCTGCGGTGCCCGCGATGCCCGTCGTCTCCGCCCGCGTGCGCGACCTGCACGCCCGGATGACGCTGGAGGAGAAGCTCGCCCAGCTCGTCGGGTACTGGCTGGACCAGAACGGCACGGTCGCGCCGATGCAGTCCGAGATGGCCGCCGGCCAGAAGGACTCGGGCCAGCTGCCGGAGCTCACGCGGCACGGGCTCGGGCACTACACCCGCGTCTACGGCACGAGGCCGGTCGAGCCGGCCGAGCGCGCGGCCTGGTTGTGGGGCGAGCAGCGCCGGCTCCGGCGCGAGACCCGGCTGGGCATCCCCGCCCTGGTGCACGAGGAGTGCCTGACCGGGCTGGCCGCGTGGAAGGCCGCGACCTACCCGACGCCGCTGGCGTGGGGCGCGTCGTTCGACCCCGACCTGGTGCGGGAGGCCGCCCGGGCCATCGGGGACTCGATGCGGGAGCTGGGCATCCACCAGGGTCTCGCGCCGGTGCTGGACGTCGTCGGGGACCCGCGCTGGGGCCGGGTGGACGAGTGCATCGGCGAGGACCCGTACCTGGTCGGCACGGTCGGCACCGCGTACGTGCGGGGCCTGCAGGACGCCGGCGTGCACGCGACGCTCAAGCACTTCGTGGCGTACTCCGGGTCGACCGCCGGCCGGAACCACGCCCCGGTCGAGGCCGGGCCGCGGGAGATCGCGGACGTGTACCTGCCGCCGTTCGAGATGGCCGTGCGGGACGGCGGGGCGCGCTCCGTCATGAACTCCTACGTCGCGGTCGACGGGGTGCCCCTGGCGGCGAACGCCGCCTACCTGACCGAGGTGCTGCGCGAGGAGTGGGGCTTCGACGGCACGGTCGTCGCCGACTACTTCGCCGTGGCGTTCCTCGAGGTCATGCACCAGGTCGCCGCCGACCGGGGCGAGGCGGCCGCGCTGGCGCTCGAGGCCGGCGTCGACATCGAGCTGCCGACCGGCGACGCGTACCTGGAGCCGCTGGCGGAGCGGGTGCGCGCCGGGATCGTCGACGAGGTGCTCGTCGACCGGGCCGTGCTGCGCGCGCTCGCGCAGAAGGAGGAGCTGGGGCTGCTCGAGCCGGACGCGTTCGCCGGCGAGCCGCCGACGGACGTCGACCTGGACCCCCCGCGCCAGCGCGCGCTCGCGCGCCGGCTCGCCGAGGAGTCCGTCGTGCTGCTCGCGAACGACGGGGTGCTGCCGCTCGCGCGCCCCGCCCGCGTCGCGGTCGTCGGGCCGAACGCGGCCCGGCCCGAGGCGCTGATGGGCTGCTACTCGTTCGCGAACCACGTGCTCGCGCACCACCCGGACCTGCCGATGGGGTTCGAGATCCGGTCCGTCCAGGAGGCGCTGTCGGCGGCGCTGGCCGGGACCGAGGTCGTCCACGTCGAGGGCTGCACCGTGGAGGGCACCGACCGGTCGGGCTTCGCCGACGCGGTCGCGGCCGCCGAGGGCGCGGACGTGGCCGTGGTCGTCGTCGGGGACCAGGCCGGCCTGTTCGGCCGCGGCACCGTCGGTGAGGGCAACGACGTCGAGAGCCTCGAGCTCCCGGGCGTGCAGCGGGCGCTCGTCGAGGCGGTCGTCGCCACCGGGACCCCCGTGGTGCTGGTGCTGCTGACCGGCCGCCCGTACGCGATCGGCTGGGCGCTCGACGGGGACGCCCCGCGGCCGGCGGCCGTGCTGCAGGCGTTCTTCCCGGGCGAGGGCGGTGGCGACGCGATCGCGGACGTGCTCACCGGGGTCGTCAACCCGTCCGGCCGGCTGCCCGTCTCGCTGCCGCGCGCGGCCGGGGCGCAGCCGTACCGCTACCTGCACCCGGTGCTCGGCGGGCCGTCCGACGTCACGTCGACGGACCCGACGCCGGTCCGGCCGTTCGGCTTCGGGCTGGCCTACACGACCTACGCCTACGCCGACCTGGTCGTGGACGACGCGGTCGACTCCGCGGGCACCTTCGCCGCCGCGGTGACCGTGACGAACACCGGCGCGGTCGCGGGCACCGAGACCGTCCAGCTCTACGGCCGCGACGTGCACGGCTCCGTCGTCCGCCCGGTGGCCCAGCTGCTCGGCTACGCCCGCGTCGACCTCGAGCCCGGGCAGTCCCGGCGGGTGACGTTCTCCGTGCCGGCCGCGCGGTTCGCGTTCTCGGACCGGCGCCTCGTCCGCGTGGTCGAGCCCGGGGACGTGCAGGTCTGGGTCGCGTCGCACGCGCAGGCCTCGGCGTCGTCCGAGCTCGCCGACACGACCGGCGGCGCGATCAGCAACGCGCGCGACCGGGTCCGGCGCCGGGTGCCCGGCACGGCCACGCCCCGGCACCTGGTGGCGATCACCGGTGAGGTGCACGAGGTCACCGGTGCCGACCCGCGCCTCGTGGGGGTCGGGATCGCGTGACGTCCGCGCCGGACGGCCCGGGCGGCCGACGCCGGTGCGTCAGTCGCCGGGGTGGTGCCGGACGGGGCCGGTGCTGCCGCGGACCACGAACTCGACCGGCGGCAGCCGCACCTCCTCGGGTTCGCGGCCCTCGACGATCGCGACGAGCGTGAGCGCGCAGGCGCGGCCCCAGGCGACGACCTCCTGCCGCACGGTGGTCAGCGGCGGGACCACGTAGGGGGCGAGCGGGGTGTCGTCGAAGCCCACCACGGACAGGTCGTGCGGCACGCGGATCCCGCGGTCGGTGGCGGCGGAGATGCCGGCGATCGCCATGATGTCGTTGCCGTAGACGATCGCGCTCGGCGGCCGGGACAGGTCGAGGAGCTCGTGGGTGGCGCGCGCACCGGACGCGCCGCTGAAGTCGGCGGTGGCGAGGAGCGCGGGGTCGAGGCCGAGCGCGACCATCTCCTGCGTCCAGGCGCGGCGGCGCGCGTCGGAGTGCACGTAGCCGGCGGTGCCGGCGACGTGCGCGATGCGCCGGTGGCCCAGGGCGTACAGGTGGCGGACGGCGCGCCGGACACCGGCCTCGTCGTCGAGACCGATCGCGGGCCGGTCGCCCTCGACCGGCGCGACGGGGCCGACGAGCACGAAGGGGATGCCGAGCCGGGCGAGCTCGCCGGGGCGACGGTCGTGCTCCAGGAGGTCGGTGAGGAAGACGCCGTCCACGCGGGACTCGCGGGCGAACCGGACGTAGGCCGCCTGCTCGGTCTGCTCCCCGTCCACGACCTGGAGCACCAGGGCGTACCCGAGCGAGGACAGCCCGCTCTCGACCCCGGCGATGAACTGCAGGAAGAAGGGGTCGGTGCTCAGGAGCTCGGGCTCGCGGCGGATCACCAGGCCGAGGGCCTGGGCCCGGCTGCGGGACAGGGCGCGCGCGCGGGCGTCGGGACGCCAGTCGAGCTCGCGGGCGGCCTGCAGGATGCGGGTCCGGCCAGCCTCGCCAACGCCGGAGCGGGCGTTGAACGCCAGGGAGACGGCGCTCTTGGAGACCTGCGCCCGCGCGGCGACGTCGCCGATCGTGGCCTTGTGCCCCTTGCCTTCGGGGCGGGCCGGGGGGGCCGCCGGGGCCGGTGCGAGGCCGTCGCTCAGGGGTGCTGCTGCGTCCATGTCCTCATCCTAGCGCACGGTTTCGTACCGGTTTAGTAGAACGGGAACCCGGTTTCTCCCCGTTCTGCACCGGTTTCGACGGGATCCGAGGTCGTGCTTGCTCATCCAGACAAGAACCGGTTTACTAGGCGGCGCACGGTCACGGTCGACCGGTGCACCGGGCGCGATCGAGGCGCCCGACCCTGTGGGGACCCCGGTCCCGGGAAGCGAGGATGGGCGCGATGAGGCGTGGTGCACGTATGACGGTGCTGACGGCGGCCGCGGCGGTGGCGGTGCTCCCGCTGGCCGCCTGCGGGTCGGGCGACGGCGGTGAGGCCGGCGCGACCGGCGGCGAGCCGGGCACGGGCGCGATCGAGATCTGGTACTCGACGAACGAGCAGGAGATCGCCTGGGGTGAGGCCGTCGTCGAGGCGTGGAACGCCGACCACCCCGACGAGCAGGTGAGCGCCCAGGCCATCCCGGCGGGCAGCTCCTCGGAGGACGTCATCTCGGCCTCCATCACGGCGGGCAACACGCCGTGCCTGGTGTTCAACACCGCGCCGGCCGCGGTCCCGGCCTTCCAGAAGCAGGGCGGGCTGGTCAACCTGTCCGCGACGTTCGACGACGCCGAGGACTACATCACCGGCCGCTCCGGTGCCGCGGCGGACGGCTTCCGCAGCGCCGACGGGGACCTCTACCAGCTCCCGTGGAAGACCAACCCGTTCCTGCTCTACTACAACAAGGACGTGTTCACGGCGGCGGGTCTGGACGCGGAGAACCCGCAGCTCGCGACCTACGACGACGTGCTGGCCGCCGCGAAGGCGATCAAGGACGCCGGCGCGGCGGACCTGGCGATCTACCCGCCCGCGACCGCGGACTACACGAACGTCAACTTCGACTTCTACCCGTTCTTCCTGGCGAACTCGGGCGGCACCCAGCTCATCGAGGACGGCGCGGCCGCCTTCGCCGGCGACGCGGGGATCGAGACCCTCGAGTTCTGGCAGACGCTCTACGCCGAGGGCTACTCCTCCGCGGAGGCGTACAGCGGGGACATGTGGGCCGGGCCGTTCGCCGACGGCGTCGCCGCCATGGGCGTCGCGGGGCCGTGGGGCAAGGCGCAGTTCGACGGCAAGGTGGAGTACGGCGTCGTCCCGATCCCGACCGCGGCCGGGACGAGCGCGTCCGAGACCTCGACCTTCGCGGACTCGAAGAACATCGGGATGTACTCGTCCTGCGAGAACCAGCAGACGGCGTGGGAGTTCCTGAAGTTCGCCACGGACGACGAGAACGACCTGGCGCTGCTCGAGACCACCGGGCAGTTCCCGACCCGCACCGACGCGGCCGAGCTGGCCGCCGACTTCCTGGCGGCGGACCCGTCCTTCACGCCGTTCGCGGACGCCGTGCCGCTCGCCGTGGACGTGCCGACGGTGGACGGGCTCGCGGAGAAGATGCAGGTCTTCCGCGACGCCTGGGGCAGCGCGGTCCAGTCCGGGTCCGGTGACCTCGTGAGCGTGTTCGGCGAGGCCGCGACGACCGTCGACGGCCTGTCCGGCTGATCCGCGACCGACGGGACGGACCGACATGACCACCCTCCACGACGAGGGCCTGCGGTCGCAGGCGCGGGCCACGGACGACCGTGGCCCGCGCCCGGGCACCCCGCGGCGCCGGGGCCGGCGCCTGCACCGGTGGCTCGGGGAGAACCCCCTCGGGATCCTGCTCAGCGCGCCCTACACGGCCTTCGTCGTGGTGGTGTTCCTCGTGCCGTTCGGCTTCGGCGTGTGGATGGCGTTCCACGACTTCTTCTTCACGGCGCCGGGCGTGCAGGTGCCGCACCCGTTCGTCGGGCTGGACAACTTCCGGCAGGTGCTCGCGGACCCGAAGGTGCACCAGGCGTTCGGCAACCTGCTGGTGTTCCTGGTCATCAACGTGCCCCTCACCGTCGTGGTGGGCCTGCTGCTGTCGACCGGGCTGAACGCGGTGGTGCACTGGAAGGGCTTCTTCCGGGTCTCGTACTACATCCCGTACGTCACCGCGTCGGTCGCGACCCTCGCCGTGTGGATCTTCATGTTCAACGGCAACGGCGTGGTGAACCAGCTGCTGGGCGACCTGGCCCCCGACCCGACCTGGCTCGCGAACCGCGGGCTGATCATGCCGCTGATCGCGGTCTACGTGACGTGGAAGAACCTGGGGTTCTACGTGCTGCTGTACCTCGCGGCGCTGCAGAACGTCCCCCGGGAGCTGCACGAGGCGGCCGAGATGGACGGGGCCGGGGCGTGGCAGCGGTTCCGGAGCGTGACGCTGCCTGCCGTGAGCCCGGTGACCTCGCTGGTGGTGCTGCTCTCGATCATCACGACCGGGCAGATCTTCACCGAGCCGTACCTGCTCACCGGCGGTGGCCCGGACGGCGCGTCGATGACCCCCGCGCTGCTCATGTACCAGAAGGGCATCCAGCAGGGACAGCCGGACACCGCGGCGGCGATCGGCATGATCCTCGTGCTCGCCGTGATGATCCTGTCGCTCGTCTCCCGCCGGCTCACGGAGAGGAACGGCCGATGACCACCCTGACGCCCACCCGTCGCACGGGCGTGCTGACCGCCGCGCGGTTCGCGATCCTGCTCGTCGGGGCGTTCCTCGCCCTCGTCCCCTTCTACTACATGGTCGTGGGGGCGCTGCAGGCGGAGCGGGACACGAGCGTCCTGGGCCTGCTGCCGCTGCCGGGCAACCTGACCCTCGACAACTTCGTCGGCGTCAACGCCTCCATCGACCTGCTGAGCTCGCTGCTCAACTCGCTGATCATGACCGCCGGCGTGGTCGGCTGCACCCTGGTGCTCGGGCTGCTCGTCGGCTACGCGCTGGCGACGCTGTCCTTCCGCGGCCAGGGCCTGGTCTTCGCGCTGGTGCTGCTGGTCCAGGCGATCCCGTTCCAGCTCCTCATGGTGCCGCTGTACGTCATGGTCGTGCGGGTGTTCGGCCTGGCCGACACCTACCTCGGCATGATCCTGCCGTTCGCGGTCAACTCGGTCGCCGTGCTGATCTTCCGGCAGTACTTCCTGCAGATCCCGCGGGACGTCTTCGACGCCGCGCGGATCGACGGCGCCGGCGAGGTCCGCATCCTGCGTTCGATCGCGGTGCCGCTGGTCCGGCCGGCGGTGCTGACCGCGATGCTCGTCACCTTCATCGGCCCGTGGAACGAGTTCCTCTGGCCGTTCCTGGTGACCAAGGACGCGTCGATGCAGCCCCTGGCGGTGAGCCTCGCGAACTTCTCGCAGTCGAACTCCACGTTCCAGGCCAACCCCATGGGGGCGGTCCTCGCCGGCGCCTGCGTGCTCGCGGTCCCCGCCGTCGTCCTGTTCCTGCTCTTCCAGCGCCACTTCACGTCCGCGAACCTCGGCTCGGCCATCAAGGGCTGAGCCCCCCGTCGACGACCGCCCGGCCTGCTCCGGCGCCGGCCGACGTCCTCGGCGTGCCCCGAACCCCACGATGCAAGGTGAACACTCAGGTGAACCAGACCGACACCGCCACGACCGTCCCCTACACGCTGCGCCGCCTCGGGACGATCATGTCGC
>DAMBCY010000004.1:0-10304 GCA_032056255.1 Cellulomonas sp.
GGTCAGACGCGCGCTGACCCTGGCCACCGGTGACCCGCTGCTCGGCGAGGAGGCCGCCTCCGAGGCGTTCGCCCGCGCGCTGCTGCACTGGCGCCGGGTGTCCGCGATGGACTCGCCCGGCGGGTGGGTCTACGCCACGGCGCTGAACCAGGTGCGTCGCACCTGGCGCCGGGCCGCCCTGGAGCGCCGCTGCACCGAGCGGCTGCGTGCCGAGGACGTGCCCGCTCCGGCGCTGCCCGACACCGCGCTGTGGCGTGCCGTCGCGGAGCTGTCGCCGCGCGCTCGTACCGCTGTGGCGCTCCGGTACGTCGCCGACCTCACGGAGACCGAGGTCGCGGACGCGATGAACGTCTCCCGCGGCACCGTCGCCACCACCCTGTCCCGTGCGCGCCAGCAGCTCGCTCGCGTGCTGGAGCCCAGCCTGAACGGAGACCTCGCATGAACGCGCCCCTGGATCTGATGACGCTCGGCGACGACGCCGACGCACGGCCCGTCCCGCCCGTCGAGCGGGTGCACGCCCGCGCCGCGGACCTCCGGCGCCGGCGTCGTCGCACCACGTCCGTCCTGTCGGTCGGGGCGGTTGCTGCTGCCCTCGCCGTGGGGGGCGTGGTGCTCCCGCAGGGCAGCGGGCCGGGCGGCACGGCACCGGCGATGGCGGAGTTCCTCGGGGTCGTGCCCGCGAGCGCCGCCTCGGGGGAGGTGGACTGCCGGATCGGGTACGGGAACGGGGCGATGCCGTCCGAGGACTGGGCGGCGGATCCCGTCGCGGCCGCGCTGCCGGTGCTGCTCGACTCGCCCGACCTGGCTCCGATGCTTGGCGTCTCGATGGGGTCGGACACGATGAACTGCCCGCCTGCGGTGCCGACGGCGGTGCTCTACGCCGACGGCTCGCCGGTGCGTGCCCTCGCCCTGTACACGGACGTCGCGAACCCGTACTCCGCCGACGGCGGGCTCACGGAGGTCGCGGTGCGGGGGACGACCGCCCAGGTGATGACCTTCGACGACGGCGGTCAGGTGCTGTCCTGGATCGAGCCGGACGGGAAGCGGTGGGTCGCCTGGTTCGGGGGGATGACGCAGGACGAGGCGGTCGGGCTGCTCGACGCGCTGGCTCTGGTCCCGGACGGCGGCGTCGAGGCGTCGAGCGTCCCCGCGGGGCTGCTGAGCGCGGAGGTGCCGCCGCAGACGGCCGAGCGGCGCACGGTGTCGTTCGGCGTCGTCTACGGATCGCCGGTCGCGGAGTGGACGGCCGACCGGGTGTACGTCTCGGTGAGCACGGCGCCGAGCGCGGCCGTGGAGTGGGCGGCGACCGGGGCGCCGGGCATCGTCCTGGCCGAGGTCGACGGGCACCTCGCGGAGTACGCCCCGGGTGTCACCGCCCCCGAGTCGTTCGGCGAGGACTACGGCGACCTCCGGTGGACGGCCGACGGACTGACCTACGTCGTGTCCGGGTCGGGCGGGATGGACCGGCTGGTGGCGCTCGCGGAGTCGATCGAGCACGTCGCGCCCGACGACCCCCGGATGGTCGAGGCCGTGAACCTGCCGGAGCTGCCGGACCTCGGCGGCTGACGGCTCGACGGACGGGGCGAGGGAGCGATCCGCTTCCGCGCCCCGTCCATTGAGCAGCCTGTCGGTTGTGCAACCGTAGCGTTGCTGATCGTCTCGCCGCGCGCGATCCGCCGGACGCACCCAGACTCGGGTCAGACCGGGCAGAGCGCCCGGACCTGGCAGAAGGAGCGGTCATGGGCATCGGAGGCGGAATCGCCCTGCTCGTCGTCGGCGCGATCCTCGCGTTCGGCGTGCGGGACAGCATCGACGCGGTCGACCTCACGGTCATCGGCTACATCTGCATGGGCGCGGGCGTCCTCGCGCTGGTCCTCGCCCTCGCGATGAACCGGCAGCGCACGCACACCTCGCACCGCGAGGTCGTCGAGCGCTACGACGACCGCACCCCGCCGCCGGCGGTCTGACTCGCCCGTCCGCGCATCCGACGCCGGACCGAGATACCGCGGATCGAGGCGGTTCGTCCGGGATGTCCCTCGATTCGCGGTGGCTCGGCGACGAACGTCCGCGTGCCGGGCCCGCGGGACGATCCGCGGCCCGGCTCGTGTTCACTACTCCCGTGACCACCAGCCCCGCCCGTCTCCCGAAGGTCCGCGCGTCCGAGCTCGTCGGCCGCGGCTGGCTCAACACGGGTGGGAAGGACGTGGCGCTCGCGGACCTGCGCGGCAAGATCGTCCTGCTCGACTTCTGGACGTTCTGCTGCATCAACTGCCTGCACGTCCTGGACGAGCTGCGCGCCCTCGAGGAGCAGTACCGGGACGTGCTGGTGATCGTCGGCGTGCACTCGCCGAAGTTCGTGCACGAGGCCGACCCGGACGCCCTGGTCGCGGCCGTCGAGCGGTACGAGGTGCACCACCCGGTGCTCGACGACCCCGAGCTGGTCACCTGGTCCGCGTACACGGCGCGGGCCTGGCCGACGTTGGTCGTCATCGACCCCGAGGGGTACGTCGTCGCGCAGATGGCCGGCGAGGGGCACCAGAGCAACGTCGAGCGCCTGGTCGCGGACCTGGTCGCCGAGCACGACGCGAAGGGCACGCTGCACCGCGGCGCCGGGCCGTACGTGCCGCCGGAGCCGACGTCCGGGACGCTGCGGTTCCCCGCGAAGGCGGTCGCGCTGCCCGACGGGACGCTGCTGGTCGCCGACGCCGGGCACCACTCCCTCGCGCTGCTGGAGGCCGACGGCGAGACGCTCGTGCGCCGCCTCGGGTCGGGAGAGCGCGGGCTGGTGGACGGCGGACCGGACGAGGCGCGGTTCTCCGAGCCGAACGGCCTCGCGCTGCTGCCGGGCGACGTCGCCGCGGCCGCCGGGTACGACGTGCTGGTGGCCGACACCGTCAACCACGCGCTGCGCGGTGTCCGGCTCGCGGACGGTCACGTCACGACCGTCGCGGGCACGGGGGAGCAGTACCTCGTCGGGGAGCCGACGGTGCCGTCGCCCCTGCCGGGCCGGTCCGACCTGTGGCGGGTCGGCGGCGCACCGCGGCCCGGCACGGAGGTCCCGCTGTCCTCGCCCTGGGACGTCGTGTGGTCCCCGCAGACCGGGACCGCGCTCGTCGCCATGGCCGGCGACCACCAGCTCTGGGCGTTCGACCCGCGCACCGGGGCGGTCGAGCCCGTCGCGGGGACGATGAACGAGGGGCTCGTCGACGGCGACCCCCGTGCGGCGTGGTTCGCGCAGACCTCCGGGGTCGCCCTGGCCGCCGACGGCCGGGTGTGGCTCGCGGACTCCGAGGTGTCGGCGCTGCGCTGGATCGACCCGGGCACCGCGGCGGCCGGGCTCACCCCGCCGGCGGCCGCGGCACCCGTGGCACCGGCGGACGCCGCGAGCCTCGTGGGCGCGTTCGCGGCCGTGCGCGCCGCCGCGCCCGCCACCCCCGTCGCCGGCGGGCCGGCCGACGCCTGGTCCGCCGCGACCGTGGGCACCGCGGTCGGCGCCGGGCTGTTCGACTTCGGCCACCGGGACGGCCCCGCGGACCAGGCGCTGCTGCAGCACCCGCTCGGTGTCGCGGTGCTGCCGGACGGCTCGGTCGTCGTCGCCGACACCTACAACGGCGCGGTCCGCCGCTGGGCCCCGGGCGCCGAGGGCGCGGGCGAGGTCAGCACCCTCGCCACCGGGCTCGCGGAGCCGAGCGGGATCGTCGTGCAGGCGGACGCCGGCGCCGGCGGCGTCACCCTGCTGGTCGTCGAGTCCGCCGCGCACCGGCTGACCCGGATCGCCCTGCCGGCGACGCTCGCCGGCGAGGTCCTCGACGCCGGCGCGCACCGCACGCAGCGCCCGGTCACGGACATCGCGCCGGGGGAGCTCGCGCTCGACGTCGTGTTCACGCCCGCCGCCGGGCAGAAGTACGACGACCGGTACGGCCCGTCCACGTCGCTGCGCGTCTCGTCGACCCCCGCGGGGCTGCTGCTCGACGGCGCCGGCGACGACGTCCCGCTGACCCGGACGCTGCGCATCAACCCCGAGGTCGGCGAGGGCGTCCTGCACGTCACCGCCCGGGCGGCGTCCTGCGACGCGGACCCGGCGATCGAGTTCCCGGCCTGCCACCTGAACTCCCAGGACTGGGGCGTGCCGGTCCGCGTCGTCCCCGGCGCCCCGACCACCCTCTCCCTCCCCCTCCACGGCTGACCCGCGCCACCCCCGCCGAGGGAGGCTTCCGCGCGCCGAGGGAGGCCGACCCGGAGGTCTCCGTGGCCGCACGGAGCCCTCCATCGCCCGGTCGGAGGCACCCAGGGGGAACGGGGTCAGGCAGCGCCGAGGACCGCGAGCGAGACCAGGGTCTGGAGGGTGGTCGTGACCGTGCGGTCACCGGGGGTGAGGGTGGACTCGACCGTGACCGACCACGGGGCCCGGGTGAGCTCGAGCGCGTGGACGCCGCTGACGTGCAGCGACGACGTGCCCCCGCGCGCCACGACGACCCGCTGCTCCGCGGTCTCGCCGGCGTCGGTGCGGGCGACCACCCAGCCGGACCCGCCCATGGCCTCGCTGGTCGCGGCGGCGAGCGCGCACAGCCGGGACAGCACGGTCGGGCCGGTGGCGGCCAGCGCGGTGACCCCGGCGGAGACGGTCCGGCCGAGCACGGCACCGGGGTCGTCGGCGCGGTACTGCCGGGCCCGCGCGGCCGCGTGGCTGCGCTTGGCGTGGTACTGCGCGGCGTCGGCGCGCCGGAACAGCGACCGCGGCGTGCGGGCGGCGCCGAGCGAGCCGCGTGCCGAGGACGCGATGCCGTAGGACAGCGACGCGCCGTACGGCAGCGCGGAGTCCCCGACGGTCGACTCGACCACCTGGACCACGGTGGTGCGGGGGATGCCGCAGGTGACGATGCAGAACTCGTCGCCGCCGATGCGGGCCACGGTGGACCCGGCCAGGCCGCTGCCGGCGCGGCGGAGCACGGCGGCGACCGCGCGGAGCAGGTCGTCGCCGGCGTCGTGCCCGAGCTCGTCGTTGACGCGTTTCAGCCCGTCGACGTCGCACATGACGATGCAGGTCTCGTCGCCGGAGTCGATCGCTGCCTGCGCGGCCTCGTCGGCGACGCGCCGGGTGCTCAGCCCGGTGAGCGCGTCGTCGGAGACCAGGTGCCGCACCTGCTCGGCCAGGTCCAGCCGGGCGACGTGCGCGCCGGTGAGCGCACCGAGCACCTCACCGCGCGCGGCGTCGTCGGCGCCGAACGCGGGGGAGCGGTCGTCGCGTACCGCGCCGAGCACGCCCCACAGGTCGCCGTTGACGACGACCGGCGCGACCAGGGCGGGCCGGGCGGAGCCGGCGATCCAGGTCTCGCGGTGCCGCGCGAGGGACCGGACGGCCTCGCCGTCGCCCAGCGCGTGCTCGGCGGCCGCGACCTCGTCCGGCGGGTCCGCCGCGAGGACGCGCCACTCGTCCTGCTCGAGGCGCGCGAGCACGACCACGCCCGCGGCCAGGACGTCGCGTGCGGCCACCACGGCGGTCTCGTGCACGTCCGCCAGGCTGGTGAGCTCGCCGAGCCGGTGCGCGAGCAGGGCGAGGCTCCGGGCGTCGTCCCCGTCCCCGCGGGGTGCGCTCGTCCGGGCCGGCGGCGTCGCGTCGGTCACCGGCCCATCATGGCCGGTCCGGTCCCCGGCCACACGGGGAGTGCGGGTGAAGCCGTGACCGGGTCCGTCCGGGGCGTCGGTCAGGCGGGGACCGGTTCCGCGCGGCCCGCGCGGTCGCCGACGCCGACGGCCCGCAGCACGAACAGGACGGTCTGCTCGATGGCGCGCTCGCGGGCAGGGCTCTCGTCGGGGATCGCACGGCTGCTCAGGCACGCGTTCACCAGCGAGACGGTGGTGCCGAGGTCCTGCTCCAGGAACTCGCCGGACTCGATGCCCGCGGCGAGGATGCGCCGCAGCAGGGACTCCACGATGACGACGTGCTCGCGGACCCGCTGCTGGGTGCTGCGGGACAGCACCGAGCGCAGGTCGGGCCCGGGCGCGAGGTGGTAGTCGCGCTTGAGCACGCACTGCCCCCGCACGTACGCGCGCAGCTGGTCGGTGGGGTCGTCGACCCCGGCGATCTCGGCCTCGAGCGCGGCGACGTACTGCTCGGTCTCGTGCATGATGAAGCCGACGAGCATCGACTCCTTGTCGGCGAAGTGGTTGTACACCGCGGTGCGGCCGACGCCGGCGGCCTGGGCGATGTCCGCCAGGGTGATCGCGTCGAAGCCGCGCTCGCCCATCAGCCGGGACAGCGCACCGAAGAGCTTGAGGCGGGTCTGCTCGCGGTGCTCGTGCAGCGACCCGCCGATGATCTTGGGCATGCTGACATTCTCGCACGAAGTGTCAGCACACTCACGGTGCTGCCCGGGAGCCACGCCGGGCTGGCACCGCCGACGGCCGGGTCAGGCGGGCCGGTGCACCGCGCCGAGCGCCGCGAAGAGCGCGCGGTTGTGCCGGAACGCGACGCGCGCCTCCTCGACGACGGCCTCCCGCTCGTCGTCCGTGAGGTCGAGCGCGTCGACCCGCGACCGGTACAGGTCCTTGAACGGCTTGGGCTTGGGGACCTGGGCGAACGCGTAGAAGCCGACACCCTCGTCCGCGACGCCGTAGTGCCGCTGCACCATCCGGCCGATGACCTGCCCGCCGGACAGGTCGCCGAGGTAGCGGGTGTAGGAGTGCGCGACGTAGGCGCCCACGTCCCCCGCCCCGGAGCGGATCCGGTCCGCGTAGGCCAGCGTGTCCGGCAGGGCGACCGCCCGGCTGCGCCAGTCCGGGCCGAGCAGGTGGGCCAGGTCCGCCTCCAGCGCGGGCACGCGGCGCAGCTCGTCGAACACGACGCTCGCGCCGGCCGGCGTCCGGCGCACCTCCTCGGCGACCTCCTCGAGGGCGACGTACACCGGGAGGAGCTGCTGGGCGAGGTCGGCGTACGCCGAGACGGTCAGCTCGCCCCCGAGCAGGTGCTCGACGAACCGCGACCCCTCGGCGGCCTCGTGCTCCGCGCGGGTGCCCTCGCGCAGCAGGGCGGACAGCGGCGTGCGCCCGGTGGTGCCGGCCGCGGAACCGGCGCCGGGGTGCCCGGCCGGTGCGGTCGCCGCGGGGTCCGCGGCGGCGGTCAGGTCGTGCGTGGTCATCGAGGCTCCCGGACCGTCGGTGTGCGGCATCGTGCTGACGCCGCGTCAGGAACTTATCCCATGAGGTAAGGATTGCCTACCCTCCGGTCGCGGGCCGGACGCGGGTGCCGCGGCCGCACCGCCACGATCCGCCGCGCCGGGCGCCGCAGCACGAGGTCCGCGCGTTACCGTGCCCGGGTGACCGCGAACACCAGCCGGGACCCCGACTACGTCCCCGCCGCCGCCGACGTCAAGGACTGGACCTGGGTCCTGGCCGAGCGCTGCCCCGAGTGCGGGTTCGCCGGCACCGACGTGTCCGGGCCGGAGGTCGCCGGCACGATCCACGACCTCGTGCCGCGCTGGCGGGCCGCGCTGAACCGGGTCGACGTCCGCGAGCGGCCCGACCCCGCCGTGTGGTCGGCGCTCGAGTACGGCGCGCACGTGCGGGACGTGCACCGGGTGTTCGACGAGCGGCTGCGGCTGATCCTGGAGCAGGACGACCCGCAGTTCCCGAACTGGGACCAGGACGCCGCCGCGGTCGCGGACCGCTACGACCTCCAGGACCCGGGGCGCGTGGCCGACGAGCTCGCCGACGCGGCGGCGGCGCTCGCCGCCCGGTTCCAGGCGGTCGGCCCGGAGCAGTGGGAGCGGCCCGGGCGGCGGTCGAACGGGTCGGTGTTCACGGTGACCACGCTCGGGCAGTACTTCCTGCACGACGTCGTGCACCACCTGCACGACGTGCAGTCCTGACGCGGTCGACCCCGGGGGGAGCGCGCGACCGGGTGCTGCCGTGCGGGGCCGGGCCGTGGCCGGGTCCGCCCGGGACGAGGCGAGGCCGGGTCTGCCCGGGGACGGGCCGTGGCCGCGTCCGCCCGGGGACGAGGCGAGGCCCCTCGGACGCTTACTCCGAGGGGCCTCGATCCGGGGACGACGCTACGGCGACTCGTTCGGGTGAACCGGGAGGCGCGCCGAACGGCCTCGTCATCCACAGATCTTGTCCACAACCCTGTGCGTCCCGCCTGATCGTGCAGGTGAACTTGTGGACAACTTGTGCATCGAGCGGTGGACAGGAATTGGCCGCGAGAACCCCTTGCGGGCCCGCGGCAGGCAGGACTAGAACTTCTCCATCGACCTCGACGGGCTCCCCGTCACCGCACGACGACCGGCTCGCCGGCCCACGCGGTGGCGGTCCCGGTGAGGTCGGGACCAGAGGGAGAACGACGGACCATCTCGACCGGGCGACCGGCCGAGCTGCGGATGACGACGCAGCGGCCCGCTAGGACCCCGATGGTCTGGTCGTCGCCGTCCCGCCCGTGACAGCGCCCCCCGGGGTGAGGTCGGGTGCCGGGACGGAGCCGCACCGTCAGAGCGGCTGCCGGTCCTCGACCCGTCGAGGGCGATGGGACGACGGCCAGGGAAGGGCCCCTCGGACGCTTACTCCGAGGGGCCCTTCTTCGCGTCCGGCCCGTCGTGCCCCGCCCCTCGCGTCCGGCCTGTCGTGCCCCGCCCCTCGCGTTCGGCCGTCGTGCCCCGCCCCTCGTGCCCCGCCCGTGGTGGTAGACCCCTCGTGCCCGGCCCGTCGTGCCCCGCGTCCGGCCCGTCGTGCCCCGCCTGACGTGCCCCGCCCCTCGCGTCCGGCCTGTCGTGCCCGGCCCGCCGTGGCTCGCCTGACGGGCCCCGCCCCTCGCGTCCCGCCCGTCGTGCCCGGCTCTCCGTCCCCGGCCCGTCGCAGCCGGCCCCTGCTCCGCCCCGTCCTCTTCGTCCGCGCTCCTGCCCCGCCCCGTCGCCCAGGGCCCCGGCCCGGCGGGTCCGGCGGCTCCCGGAGGGCGCCGCCCTCGTCCACAGCCCCCGCCGCCCGGGGTGCGTGATCCACCACCCGAATGGGCGATATGTCGGCTTCTTTCCACAGGGTTTGTCCCCACCTTGTGCACGGGCGGGCGGGCTGAGCGCAGGCCCGTCCCCAGCCCTTGTGGACAGCCTGTGCACGGCCGACCAGCGGGTCGGCGCGCCGTGCGCGGTCAGGGCTGCTCGGCACCGGGACGCGGGCCGAGCAGGGCGGCGGGACCCGCGGCGGCCGGCTCGGTCAGCGTCACGCGCAGCTCGCGCGCGATCGCCTCGGCCTGCTCGACCAGGCTCGGGATGCGGTCGACGACGCGGGTGTCGAACCGGAGCTCGACGGCCTCGACCGCGCCGGGTGGGAAGACCGTCCAGGTCACCTCGTGCCGCGCGCTCCCGTGGGTGCGCGTCGTGACGACGGCCTGGCCGGCCGGCACCTCACGCAGGTCGACCGCGTGGTAGGCCGTCCGCGTCGGCACCCGGCGGGACCGGTAGATCTTGCGCTGGACCCGGCCCAGGTACGCCGCTGCGGCGTCGGGGCCGTCGGGTGCCTCGGCGAGCAGCTCGCACGCGAGGCCGGCCACGACGTCGCCGGTCGGTTCGGGCACCCACGCTCCCGCGCGGACGTGGCGGGTGTTGTGGGCGACGACGGCGCGGTCCACCGCCTCGAGCGCCGCGCGGAGCCGGGTGACGGCCACGGGCGTCCCGGCGAGCTCCGAGGCGGCCCGCCGGGCGATGCGGGGTCCGTCGCCGGGTCGCCAGCCGCACCACCGTTCCGGGAGCCGCAGGTCGATCCGCGAGATCTGTCGGTTCATGCGGTCCTTCCGTCGGAACTGGCCCGGGCACGCTAACCAGGACCGACGGCCTCGCGACGGGTCCGGTAGGGGGAATCGCTCGCGAGCACGGATTCCACTCGCCCCGCGGCCCCGACGACCCGGTGTGCTGCGCGCTCGCCGGACCGCAGGGGGCCGCCGAGACGGTGCTGCCCGACCTCGACCACGGCTCCGCGCCGGGTGACGGGTGCGCCGGCGGGCGCGAGGACCGCACCGTCGTCCGCCGGTGCGCGGGCAGGCTGCCGCAGGTGGGCGTGCCTGGGTGACGGCCCCGTCCTGGACGGGTCGTGACGAGCGCCGCTGAGCACCAGGACGGCGGATGCCCCGGGTCGGGGAGGGACGACTCGCCGAGGCCGACCAGGTCGCAGCGGCGCGGGACGTCCTCGACCTGTCGAGGAGGTGCAGCGGAGGAGCGGCTGACGGCAGCACGCGCGACGAACGCCGTGCCCTCCGTCGTGAGCGCGGCCCGACGCGGCCCGCGAGGCCCGGCAGGACGAGGGCCAGGCAGGACGAGGGC
>DAMBCY010000004.1:10404-13360 GCA_032056255.1 Cellulomonas sp.
CAGGCACGACGAAGGGCCAGGCACGACGAAGGGCCAGGCACGACGAAGGGCCAGGCACGACGAAGGGCCAGGTCCGGCGCACCTGCACCGACCTGGCCCTCACCCGGAGCGGATGACGGGAATCGAACCCGCGCTATCAGCTTGGGAAGCTGAAGTTCTACCATTGAACTACATCCGCACGACCCCGCGTGGCGCGAGGAACGTCCGTCCATCATAGCGGCTTCCCGGCCCACCCGGAACGCGTCGTCCGGGTGGGCCGGGAGATCTCCGCCGCTGCTAGACGGTGACCTCGACCCGCACGGTGCTCCCGGCGGGGGCGTAGGGGACGGTCGTCCCGTCGACCGCGGCGCCGTCCACCACCAGCCGGGCCCGGGCGCCCTGCGCGCCGGAGCTCGTCACGGTGATCTCGTACGTCGCCCCGCGGGCGACGCGCGTGACGGTGAACGACGGCACGTCCGGGCCGAGCTGCGGGTCGACGACCAGGCCGTCGTAGCCCGGCCGCACGCCCAGCAGGTACTGGGAGACCGCGACGAAGTTCCACGCGGCGGTGCCGGTCAGCCAGGAGTTCTTGGCCTCGCCGTGCCGCACGGCCTCCTTGCCCGCGATCATCTGGGCGTACACGTACGGCTCGAGCCGGTGCACGTCGGAGATCTCCTCGCGGTACGCGGGGGTGATGCGCCGGTAGTAGTCGAACGCCTGCTCGCCGCGGCCGACGACGGTCTCGCCGATGATGACCCACGGGTTGTTGTGGCAGAAGATGCCGCCGTTCTCCTTGTAGCCCGGGGGGTACGTGGAGACCTCGCCGAGCTCGATCTGGTAGCTCGTGTAGGCGGGGGACTGCAGCACCATGCCGTGCGGGGTGGCCAGGTGCTCGCGGGTGGAGTCGAGGGCGCGGACGGCGACCGACTCCGGGTTCGCGGGGTTCGCCTCGTCGACGCCGATGCCCGCCATGACGGCGAAGCCCTGCGGCTCGATCCAGATCTTGCCCTCGGGCTTCGCGTCGGTGCCGACGGGGTTGCCGTAGAAGTCGTACGCGCGCAGGAACCACTCGCCGTCCCAGCCGTGCGCGAGCACCGCGGAGCGCATGGTCTCGATCTCGTGGCGGGCGCGGGCGGCGACGTCGGTCAGGCCGCGGCGCTCCGCGAGCGCGGCGTACTCGGGGCCGATGAAGGCGAACATCGCGGCGATGAACACCGACTCCGCGACGCCGCCGGCCTGGTTCTCGGTGGTCTGGAACGACTCGCCCGGCTCGGTGGAGAAGCAGTTGAGGTTGAGGCAGTCGTTCCAGTCGGCGCGGCCGATCAGCGGCAGGCCGTGCGGGCCCCGGTTCGCGACGGTGAACTCGAAGGACCGGGTGAGGTGCTCGAACAGCGGGACCTCGGAGCCGGGCTGGTTGTCGAACGGCACGGGCTCGTCGAGGACGGCCCAGTCGCCGGTCTCCTTGATGTAGGCGGCGACGCCGAGGATCAGCCACAGCGGGTCGTCGTTGAAGCCGGACCCGATGTCGTCGTTCCCGCGCTTCGTCAGCGGCTGGTACTGGTGGTAGGCGGACCCGTCGGCGAGCTGCGTGGAGGCGATGTCGACGATCCGCTCCCGCGCCCGCTCCGGGACCAGGTGCACGAAGCCGAGCAGGTCCTGGTTGGAGTCGCGGAAGCCCATCCCGCGGCCGATGCCGGTCTCGAAGTACGACGCCGACCGGGACATGTTGAACGTGACCATGCACTGGTACTGGTTCCAGATGTTGACCATCCGGTCCAAGCGCTCGTCCGTGCTGGTGACCGAGTACGTGGACAGCAGGTCGGTCCAGTGCGCGCGGAGCGCCTCGAAGGCGGCGAGCGTCTGCTCGGTGGTGGCGAATCGGGACAGCAGGGCGTGGGCGCGCTCGCGGTTGACCCGCTGCATCGGCAGCTCGCCGTCGGCGGCCGGGGCCCACTTGGTCTCGTGGTCGTTCTCGACGTAGCCGAGCACGTAGGTCAGCGCGCGGCTCTCGCCCGGGGCGAGGGCGACGTCGACCTGGTGCGAGCCGATCGGGTACCACCCGGAGGCGACCGAGCCGGTGGCCTGGCCGGCGCGCGGGACGGCGGCCTCGCCGAGTCCGTTCCAGGGCCCGACGAACGCGTCCCGGTCGGTGTCGAAGCCCGCGGCGCGCGTGTTCACGCCGTAGACGGCGTAGTGGTCGCGCCGCTCGCGGTACTCGGTCTTGTGGAAGATCGCGGAGCCGTGCGGGCCGTCCTGCTCGATCTCGACCTCGGCCAGCGACAGGTTGCGCTGGTAGTTGGTCTGGTCGTCCTGGGCGTTCCACAGGCAGAACTCGACGAACGAGAACAGGCTGATCGTCTTGGGCGCGTCCGAGGTGTTCGTGAGCGTGACGTGCTGGATCTCCGCGGTCTCGCCGAGCGGCACGAAGAACAGGGTGTCGACGCGCAGGCCGCCGCGCTCGCCGGTGATCCGGGAGTAGCCCAGCCCGTGCCGGGTCTCGAAGTGGTCGAGGTCGGCCTTCACCGGCAGCCAGCCCGGGGTCCAGACGTCGCCGCAGTCGTTGACGTAGAAGTACCGGCCGCCGTCGTCCGTGGGGATGTTGTTGTACCGGTACCGGGTCAGCCGGCGCATCTTGGCGTCCCGGTAGAACGAGTACCCGCCCGCGGTGTGCGAGATCAGCGAGAAGAACTCCTCGGAGCCGAGGTAGTTGATCCACGGGTAGGGCGTGTGCGGCGTCGTGATGACGTACTCGCGTGCCTCGTCGTCGAAGTGGCCGTACCGCATCGTTGCGCCTCTCAGGGGTGGACCGGTGTCGGGGGGTCGTGAGTGCGGGAGCGCTCCCACGGCGCGCCGGACGTCAGCATAGCGCCCGCCTCGGCGGGCACCGGGGCCCGGGGTCCCGACGGGTCGGTACCGTAGGTCCGTGCTGCTCTCCGACCGCGACATCTCCGCCGAGCTCGACTCCCAGCGGGTGGTC
>DAMBCY010000004.1:13370-26347 GCA_032056255.1 Cellulomonas sp.
GTCCTCGACCCGTACGACCCCGCGATGCTGCAGCCGTCCAGCGTCGACGTGCGGCTCGACCGGTTCTTCCGGCTGTTCGACAACCACAAGTACCCGGTCATCGACCCGTCCCAGGACCAGCCCGAGCTCACCCGCCTCGTCGAGGTCGACGGCGACGAGCCGTTCGTCCTGCACCCCGGCGAGTTCGTGCTCGGCTCCACGTTCGAGCAGGTCACGCTGCCCGACGACATCGCCGCCCGCCTGGAGGGCAAGTCCTCCCTCGGCCGGCTCGGCCTGCTGACGCACTCGACCGCCGGGTTCATCGACCCCGGGTTCTCCGGCCACGTCACGCTCGAGCTGTCCAACGTCGCGACGCTGCCGATCACCCTGTGGCCCGGGATGAAGATCGGTCAGATGTGCTTCTTCCGGCTGTCCTCGCCCGCGATGAGGCCCTACGGCACCGGCGCGACCGGTTCGCGGTACCAGGGCCAGCGCGGTCCGACCGCGTCGAGGTCCTGGCAGAGCTTCCACCGCACGCAGGTCTGATCGCGCGTGTCCCTGCTCCCGGGGCTGCCCGACGGCCCGACCGGCGCGTCCCGCCCGACGGCGCCGCCGCCCGGCCGGCACCTGCTCGTGCTGCCCGACGGGATCGCCACCGACGAGGTCGAGGTGCTGGCCTCCAGCCGGTTCCCGAGCGCCCGGTGGGAGCGCCCGCCACGCGTGCCGTCCGGCCGCCGGTCGACCGCGGCGACGCGCGGTCCCGCCCTCCAGGCCACGCCCGGCGTGCTGCGCGTGGGGCGGCTGTCGACGCTCACCGGTCCGTACGGCGTCGAGCCGCCGCAGGTCGCCCGCTGGGGGCTGCCCACGGACACCCGCGTGGCCTGGGTGGTGGACTGCCCGCGCGAGCGTGCCGAGGGGCCCGCGTTCGGCGGCGACCGGGACGGGCTGCGCCGCGCGTTCGGCGCTGACCGGCCGGTGCGCGAGGAGCTGCGGGTCGTGCAGTGGCTGGTCGCCGTCGCGCGCCGGCTCGGCGGCGCGGTGCGCGTGGACACCGGCGTGGTGCTGGAGCCCGACATGGACGCCGCGCTCGACCTGACCGTCTGGAGCCGCCGGTGGGTCGAGCCGCGCACCGTGCTGACCGCCGCCCGCCGCGTGGCGCCGCGCGCCCGGCTGGACGGCGTCCCCGAGCCGGACCCGGCGGCCGGTCCCGGCACCGGGCGGACCACGCCTGAGCAGGCCGGCGCCGCGCTGGTGGCCCGCGAGCAGGCCGGCGGCGGGGTCGCGGACGCCGCCGAGCGTCGCCGGCTGCACGCCGAGGCGGACGCCTACGACGCCTACATGCGGGCGCACCCGCCGGCCTCCGAGGCCTTCGGGGTGCAGGTCGACCTGGGCGTCGACGGGATCGTCGTGGTCGAGGTCGCGGCGGAGTCCGACGTGCCCACGGTGCTCTCGAGCCTGCCGTGGGCGCAGCAGGAGGTCGTGGCCTACCGCGTGCGCTGGGAGCCGCCCGACGTGGAGCAGCTCGAGTCGGAGCGCCCGTCCCACGCGCACCGGGTCGCGCGCGGCCGGGCCGCCCGCGTGCTGCGGAGCGTGGCCCGCGAGGTGCACGCCGACGTGGGCGGGGAGATCGCCGACATGTCGGGGTTCCTGGTCGACCCGGTGGACCTGTAGCCCGGACCCTCCGGTTGCGGGCCGCGCGGCCCCGGCTGACGATGGCGAGGACGCCCGCCGTGCTGATCTCCGGCGGGCGTCGGCATACCCAGCACCCGCCGGAGGAGGACCACGTGGCCGACCAGTACACGTTCCAGGACCCGATCTCGCAGTACGCGATGCCCGAGCCGCCCGCGCAGAGCCAGGACGGTCCCGGCCTCGACGCCGACCTGCGGCCGCAGGCCGACCACGGGGAGGACACCTACCGGGGCAGCGGTCGCCTGACCGGCCGCAAGGCGATCATCACCGGCGGGGACTCCGGCATCGGCCGGGCCGTCGCGATCGCGTTCGCCCGTGAGGGTGCCGACCTCGTGCTGTCGTACCTGCCCGAGGAGCAGGAGGACGCCGAGCACGTCGCGGCCGTGGTGCGCGAGGCCGGCCGCACCGTCGTGCTCGCACCGGGCGACGTGGCCGACGAGGCGTACAGCCGGTCCCTGGTCCGCACCGCGCTCGACGAGCTCGGCGGGCTGGACACGCTCGCGATCGTCGCCGGGCGCCAGCAGCACGTCGAGGACATCGCGGACCTGACGTCCGCGTCGTTCGACGAGACCTTCCGGACCAACGTGCACGCGCTGTTCTGGCTGGTGCAGGAGGCGGTGCCGCACCTGCCGAAGGGGTCGAGCATCATCACGACGTCGTCGATCCAGGCCTACCAGCCCTCCCCGATCCTGGTGGACTACGCGACGACGAAGGCGGCGATCAACACGATCTCCAAGGCGCTCGCCGGGCAGCTCGCCCCGAAGGGCATCCGGGTCAACGTCGTGGCGCCCGGCCCCATCTGGACGCCGCTGCAGACCGCGGGCGGCCAGCCGCCGGAGAAGCTCCCGGAGTTCGGGGAGCAGACGCCGTTCGGTCGTGCGGGCCAGCCCGCCGAGCTCGCGCCGGCGTACGTGTACCTGGCCTCGCAGGAGTCCAGCTACGTCACCGGCGAGACGCTGAACGTCAACGGCGGGATGCCGACCCCGTGACACCCGCGGGTGCGACGGAGCAGCCGGGCCTGGGCCACCTGGACGGCGACGCCGGAACCCGGACGCAGGGGTCGGGCCACGCGGACGCGGAGCAGCCGCGCGACCCGACCCCGCGCGTGGACGGGTACGCCGACCTGCGCGCCTACGCGGTGCTCGGCGACGGACGCACGGTCGCCCTGGTCGCCGACGACGGCCGCGTGGACTGGTTCCCCGTGCCCGACCTGGACACCCCGCCGGTGTTCGCCGCGCTGCTGGACGCCGGAGCCGGCGGGTTCGTCGAGCTCGCGCCCGACGCGCCGTTCCGGCTGCGCCGGCAGTACGTGGTCGGCACCAACGTGCTGGTCACGACGTACGACACCGCCGACGGGCAGGTCCGGGTGACGCAGGCGATGAACACCGGCGTCGCGGGACGGCTGCCGTGGAGCGAGCTCGCCGCCCGCGTGGAGGGCCTGACGGGGACCGTGCCGATGACCTGGTGCGTCGCCCCCGGGACCGTGCTCGGCACCGCGTCGCCGTGGGTGCAGCGGACGCACGCCGGTCCGGTGCTGCGGGTCGACGGCGTGACGCTGACCGTGCGCACGCTCGGGGAGATGACGACGGCCGTGGACGGTCAGGCGTGCACCGGCGCGTTCGAGGCGACCGCCGGCTCCCGGCACCTGGTCGCCGTCGTCGGCACCGAGCGGGAGCCGGTGATGCTGCCCGACCCGGAGGACGTCGACCGCGGCATCGACCGCACGATCGCGAACTGGCAGGCGTGGAGCCGCGAGTTCCACTACGACGGACCGTGGGGCAAGGCCGTGCAGCGCAGCGCACTGGCCCTCAAGCTGCTGCTGCACGAGCCCACCGGCGCCGTCGCCGCGGCCGGCACCACCTCGCTGCCGGAGAGCCGGGCCGGCGGCAAGAACTGGGACTACCGGTACGCGTGGGTCCGCGACGCCGCGTACACCCTCGACGCCTGGCTCGGGTTCGGGCTGCGCGAGGAGGTGCACGCGGCGATCTCCTGGACGCTGCGCACCCTGCGCGAGCACGGCGTGCAGGTGTTCTTCGCTCTCGACGGGTCGATGCCGCCGACCCCGCCGACCCCGACGACCTCCGACGTCCCCGGCTGGCGCGGCATCGGGCCCGTCGTCACCGGCAACCGTGCCGACGGCCAGCTCCAGCTCGGTGTGTACGGCGACGTCCTGGCGGTGGTCCGTGGCTACGTCGACGCCGGGAACCTCCTGGACGCCGAGACCGGGCGGCTGCTCGCCTCCGTCGCCGACGAGGCCGCCGACGCCTGGCACCGGCCCGACGCCGGGATGTGGGAGCTGACCGAGCAGCGGCACTACACGTCCTCGAAGCTCGGCTGCTGGCAGGCGCTGCGGTGCGCCGTGCATCTCGCCGAGCTCGGGCAGATCCCCGGCGAGCCCGACCGGTGGCGCGCGGAGGCCGACCGCATCGCGGACTGGGTCGCGGAGCACTGCTGGTCCGAGGAGCGCGGCGCCTACGTCATGCACCCCGGCACCGACGCGCTGGACGTCTCGGTGCTGCTGCACGCCCGCAGCGGCTTCGACACCGGCGAGCGCATGAGCAGGACGGTCGACGCCCTGCGCGCCGAGCTCGGCGCCGGGCCGCTGCTGCACCGGTACAGCGGCATGCCGTCGGCGGAGGGGGCCTTCGTGGCCTGCGCGTTCTGGGGCGTCACCGCGCTCGCCCTCGTCGGCCGCACCGACGAGGCCCGGGACTGGATGGAGGAGCTGCTGGCGCTCGCGAACGACGTGGGCGTCTGGCCCGAGATGATCGAGCCCGGCAGCGGCGACTTCCTCGGCAACCTCCCGCAGGCCCTGAGCCACCTCGCGCTCGTGCAGGCCGCGCTGACGCTCGCGCCGCCCGCCGGCGCGGACGACGCCCCGGGCGTGGACGACTGACCCCCGGCGCGGCCGCCCCACCCGGGCGACGGCGCACCCCACCACCGAGGAGGACCCCATGGACCTGGGCATCACCGACCGCGTCGCGCTCGTCACGGGCGGCGACTCCGGCATCGGACTGGCGACGGCGCGCCTGCTGCTCGCCGAGGGCGCGCGCGTCGTGCTCACCGACCAGGATGCGTCCGCGCTCGAGGCGGCCGTCGCCGACCTCGGCGCAGGCCCCGACCGGCTGCTGCCGGTGCTCGCCGACCTCACCGTCCCCGCCGAGGTCGACGCCCTGGTCGCGCGCGCCACCGCCGCGTTCGGCGTGCCCGAGGTCCTCGTGCACGCCGCGGGCGTGACCGGGGCGCAAGGGCTGTTCCACGAGATCGACGACGAGGGCTGGGCCCGCACCATCGAGGTCGACCTGCTCGCCGCGGTGCGGGTCGTGCGCGCGGTGCTCGGTCCGATGCGCGCGGCCGGGTGGGGGCGGGTCGTCCTGCTCGCGTCCGAGGACGGCGTGCAGCCCTACGTGGACGAGCTGCCCTACTGCGCCGCGAAGGCCGGCGTGCTGTCGCTGGCCAAGGGCCTGTCCAAGGCCTACGGCGCGGAGGGCGTCCTGGTCAACGCGGTCTCCCCGGCGTTCGTGGCCACTCCGATGACCGACGCGATGATGGAGCAGCGGGCGCAGGAGCGCGGCACCGACCAGGACGAGGCGATCGCGTCGTTCCTCGCCGGGGAGCGGCCCGGGATGGTGCTCGGGCGGCGGGGCGAGCCGGACGAGGTCGCCGCGGTCATCGCGTTCCTGGTGTCCGAACGCGCGTCGTTCGTGACGGGATCGAACTACCGCGTCGACGCCGGGTCGGTCGCGACGATCTGAGGACCGTGACGGTCCGGTGCTGCCGCTCGTGCCGGGCTCAGGCCGCGGCCCGCCCCAGCTCGGCGAGCAGCAGCACGTCGCGCCCGTCGGTCCACGTCCTGTGCCGCCGCACCGCCAGCCCGGCGCCGGCGACCGTCGCCCCGAGCGCCTCCGGCGTCCGGAACGGGTCGTGCCGCATCGGGTACGGCACCGCCCCCGAGGTGGCGACCTCCCGGTGGTGCTGCGACGGGTCGAACGCGGCGAAGGTCGCGGTCACGACCGTCCCGCCCGGCCGCAGCACGCGTGCCCACTCCGCGAGCACCCGGTCGGTGTCGGGGATGAGGTGCAAGCCGGTCACGCACGTGACCATGTCGACCGAGGAGTCCGCGAGCGGCAGGTGCCGCGCGTCTGCCTCGACGAGCGCGGCGCCGGGCAGCGTCTCCCGGGCCACCGCGAGCATCCCGGACGAGATGTCCACCCCCATCAGGTGCGCGGCTGCCAGGCCGTGCCGGTCCCGCAGGGCGCGCAGCACGAGCCCGGTCCCGGTCGCGACGTCGAGCACGGTCGCGTCCCGTGCCGGGGTCGCGAAGCCGGAGACGGCCGCGGCGAGGTCGCGGTGCATCGCGCTCTCGTCGTAGGTCGCCGACCGGAGGTCGAACCGGTCCCGGACGGCGCGGACCGTCGCGTCCGGCCCGATCGTGGTCACCGGTCGGTGCCGGGCGTGCCGTCCGGCTCGGGGTCCGGCTCGACCCGGTCCAGCTGCTCGGTCGGCGCGGCGGCCCGCAGGCTCCGGCGGCTGGGGGAGGCGTCCGATCCCGGGTCGGACGGGTCGACGTCCGGGTCCACGGGCTCGAGCACGATGGTGGCGTCCGTCGAGGCGGTCGGCTCGCCCGCGGTGGTCCAGGAGCCTGCGGGGACGGTCTCGTCGAGCTCGACGGGGATCGCCTCGGTCGCGGGCTCGACGCCGGGTGCCGTCGGTTCGGCCGCCGCCGCCGGTGCCGCCGGTGCCGCCGGTGCGGTCGCCGCGGGCGCCACGCCGGTCGCGACCCGCTCGGGCACGCCGGGCGGCTCGGGCGCCGCGGCCGGATCGGACGCCGTCGGCGCGCCGGTGATCTCGACCTCGGTGGGCCCCGTCCCGGCGACCTCGACCGGCGGTGCCGCGTGTGCCCCGCCCGACCGGCCGGCGGCCAGCGACTCCGGCGGGGTGAGCTGCAGCGCAGTGGTCGCGGCACTGGGCGCGGTCACACCGCCCCGGCGCCCGCTGGTGCGCCGGGCGACGCCCTTCGCCGGCACGAGCCGGGCCACGGTGCGCCCGTCGCGGGTCAGCGCGATCTCGTGCCCGTGCTCGGCCGCGGCCACGAGCTCCGGCAACCGGGCGGCCGCGTCGTGCACGCCCACGCCGTCCTGCGCCCCGGGCACCGCGTGCGCCAGGGCGGTGGTGCGGGTTTCCCGCGCGCGCTCCCGGCCCCGGGTGATCGCCTTCATGGCCTCGACCAGCAGGAACACCAGGATCGCGAACCCGACAGTCAGCGCCCACTCGCGAGGGCCGATGGGTGCGGAGTCGAACCAGGAGTGCATGAACGGCACGTAGGTGAAGACCAGCTGGAGCGCGATCAGCGCGCCGGTGGCGATCCACACGACCTTGTTCCCACGCAGCACCCGCAGGGTCAGGCTCGACTCGCCGAGGAACCGGCAGTTGAACAGGTAGACCAGCTGCCCGAGCGCCAGCATCGTCACCGCGGTGGTCTGCGCGACGTCGGGGGCGGTGCCGCGGGCGCGCTCGATGGAGAACACCGCGAGCGTCGCGCCACCGATCAGCAGCGAGGCGACGATCACGTGCCGCAGCGACTCCCGGGAGATCACCGACCCGCCGGGGGTGCGCGGCGGCCGGTTCATCACGCCCGGTTCGGCCGGCTCGTACGCGAGGGCGAGCGACAGCGTCACGGCGGTCACGAGGTTGACCCAGAGGATCTGGACCGGCGCGAGCGGCAGGGCCAGCCCGAACAGCACCGCGACCAGGATCACCAGGGACTGGGCGCCGTTGGTGGGCAGCAGGAAGACGACGGACTTGCGGATGTTGTCGTAGATCCGTCGCCCCTCCTCGACCGCCCGCTCGATGGAGGCGAAGTTGTCGTCCGCCAGGACGATCTCCGCGGCCTCCTTGGTGGCCTCGGTGCCCTTGATGCCCATCGCGATGCCGACGTCGGCCCGGGTCAGCGCGGGGGCGTCGTTGACGCCGTCGCCCGTCATCGCGACGACCTCGCCGTGCGACTGCAGCGCCCGGACGATGCGGATCTTGTGCTCGGGGCTGGTGCGGGCGTAGACGTCGACCTCGCGGACCCGGGTGCGCAGCTGCTCCTGGGTCATGGCCTCGAGCTCGGCACCGGTGAGGGCCTGGGCCTGCCCGTCGACCGGCACGATGCCGAGCTCGCGGGCGATCGCCGTCGCGGTGCCGACGTGGTCGCCGGTGATCATCTTCACGCGGATGCCCGCGCGGTGGCAGTCGGCGATGGCCTGGACGGCTTCGGGCCGCGGCGGGTCGACGATGCCGAGCACGCCGAGGAACGTCAGCCCGTCCTCGACCTCCGCCGGCTCCAGCGTGGTGGCGGAGTCGTCGGCGGGGCGCTCCGCGGCGGCGAGCGTGCGCAGCCCCTGCCCGCCGATCTCGTCGATCACGGCGTCCCACCGGGCGCGGTCGAGGGGCTCGAGGGTGCCGTCGGCCGCGCGCTGGTGGGTGCAGCGGTCGAGCAGCCGGTCGGGGGCCCCGACGAGCCGGATGCGCCGCCCGGCCCCGGGGACCTCGTCCAGCGTCGCCATGAACTTGGTGGCGGACTCGAACGGCAGCTCCGCGAGCCGGCGCACGTCGGACAGGTCCGCGCCGGACTTCAGCACGAGCGTGGCGACGGCACCCTCGGTGGGCTGGCCGACGACGCGCCAGTGCCCGCCCTCCTGCACGACCCGGGCGTCGTTGCACGCGCCGGCGGCGGCGACGAGCGCGCGCAGGTCGGGGTGCGCGTCGAGCGCGGCGGTCGCGCCGCCCAGGGTCACCCGGCCCTCGGGCGCGTAGCCGAGACCCTCGACCGTGTAGGTCGCGTCGGCGGTGACGACCGTGCGGGTCGTCATCTCGTTCTTGGTGAGGGTGCCGGTCTTGTCCGAGCAGATGGTCGTCACGGACCCGAGGGCCTCGACGGCGGTGAGCTTGCGGGTGATCGCGTTGCGCCGGGCCATCTGCTGCACGCCGAGCGCGAGGGTCACCGTGACCAGAGCGGGCAGGCCCTCCGGGACCGCGGCGACCGCGAAGCCGATGGCCGCGGACACCAGCTCCGGCAGCTCGAAGTCGTGGATCACCCGGCCGATCACGAGCATGAACGCCGCCATGGCGAGGATGCCGAGCGAGAGCGTCTTGCCGAACGCCGCGAGCTGGCGCGACAGCGGGGTGTCGAGGTGGTCGACCTCGGCGATCAGCGACTGGATGCGGCCGATCTCGGTGCCCGCGCCGGTGGCGGTGACGACCCCGGTCCCGGTGCCGACCGCGACGATCGTGCCGGAGTAGAGCATCGAGGCCCGGTCACCGATGCCGGCGTCCGACCCCACCGCGTCGGCGTGCTTGCTCGCCGCGACGGACTCGCCGGTCAGCGCGGCCTCCTCCACCTGGAGGTTCGTCGACTCGATGATCCGCAGGTCGGCCGGGACGCGGTCGCCGGAGCGCACCCGGACGACGTCGCCCGGCACCAGGGTCTCGGCGTCGACGACCTGCCACTCGCCGTCGCGGCGTGCCTGGGCGTCGAGCGAGAGCATGGTGCGGATGCCGTCGAGCGCGCGCTCGGCCTGCCCCTCCTGCAGGAAGCCGACCGCGGCGTTGACGACGGCCACCGCGAGGATGACGGTGAAGTCGATCCAGTCGCCGAGGATCGCCTTGAGCACGGCGGACGCCAGCAGGATGTAGATGAGGATGTCGTCGAAGTGCCCGAGCAGCCGGCGCAGCGCGCTCGGCCGCTTCGGGGCCGGCAACCGGTTCGGGCCGTGCTCCGCGAGCCGGCGCTCCGCCTCGGCCGGCGACAGCCCGTCGGGCCGGCTCCGCAGCCCGGCCAGCACCGCGGCGGGGGGTTCGGCGAAGGGCCGGTCCGCCGTGGGCGGCGCGGCCGCAGGGGTCGGGGACGGGCTGCTCGCGGGAGCGGAGGTCGTCATGTCACCACCAGACGTGTCGGCTTCCGGCTCATCGTTCCACGCGCCCGCCGCGGCGACGAGCCCCGGGGCCCGGCCCGGGGACGACGCCGGCGCGTCGCGCGCGGGATGCCACGGCATGCCGTCCGCACCCCCGGACGTGGGTCCCACGACGTGCGGTCCGCGCGAGGTTTTACCCAGTGTTCACCGGCAGGGTGTGCGCGCCGTCGCGCGGCCCCGCAGGATGGCAGCCCGGACGGAACCGATGCGAGGGGCGACGCACATGGACCACACGACGGAGCAGCAGACGACGGACACGCGGCGCGACGAGGCGGCCTGGACGACGGTGAGCAACCCGCGACGCGTTCGGATCTGACCGGTCCGACGCACCGACCACGAGGGCCTCGCGGCACGCCGCGGGGCCCTCGTCGTCCCCGGTCCGCGCCGTCACCCGGTGCGCCGGCGATCCGTCCGACCGCGCCCCACAGCGCCCGGGGCGGTGGCAGGATGCCTGCGGGCGGCCGGCACCCGGCTCCCCGCAGCCCCTGACGAGGAGACCCGCCGCGTGCACCCAGCCCGCCTGCTCCGCCGCCGGGCGCGCGCGCAGGCCGGTCTGCTCGCCCTGGTGGGCCTGCTCGCGGCGATGGTCACGGCGACCCTCGTCGGCACGTTCGGGTACGTCGGCCTCGCGGCGCGCGACGGGCTGGTCTCCGCGCTGCGCGACGCCGAGCCGCAGGCGGCGGCCGTCCAGGTGCGCACCCGGCTGTCCGACGACCCCGCCGCCCAGCAGGAGGCCGCCGCGGAGGTCCTCGGGAGGGTCCTCGGCGACCTGCCGGTGGACGTCCACGAGACCGCGCGGTCGCTGAGCCTGCAGGCCACGACCACGGACGGACGGGTGCTGGGGACGGTCGTGGCGGGCGGCGGCGCGGGTCCGGCGGACCGGACGGTGGTCGAGGGCACGTGGCCGCCGGCGGACGCCGGGACGGCCGCCCCGGTCCCCGCGGCGCTGCACGCCGCGGCTGCCGACGCCCTCGGCCTCGCGGTGGGGGACGAGGTCGTCCTGTCCGGGGACTCGCGCTCGACGCCGCTCACCGTGCGGGTGGCCGCGCTGTGGGAGGCGGCGGACCCCGCCTCGCCGTCCTGGTTCGGCGATCCCCTCGACCTCGTCGGCTCCGACGGCGCCGCGACCGGCCCGTTCGTGCTCCGGGACGCGGACCTGGCGGCGGTGCCCGCGATGGTGCTGGTGCGCTGGACGCTGGTGCCCGACGTCGACCGGCTGGCCCCCGCCCAGGTGCCCGCGCTGCGGACGGCCGTCGCCGCCGCGGCGGACGCGCTGCACGAGGACGACGTGGTGAACCGGCAGGGCGTGGCGGCCGACGGCAGCCTCGGCGCGACCCTCGCCCAGGTCGACCGCACGCTCACCGCGGTGCGGGGGGTGTCGACGGCGGCCGCGCTCCTCACGGTCCTGGTCGGTCTCGTGGTCCTCGGTCAGCTCGCGCGGCTGCTCGTCGAGGTCCGGACCGCGGAGACCGTGCTGCTGCGCTCCCGCGGCGTGACGGTCGGCCGGGCCGCCCGCTGGGCCGCGGTCGAGGCGGTCGCGGTGGTGGGTGCCGGGGCGCTGGCGGGGTCGGTCCTGGCGGCGGTGGTGCTGCGCCGCTGGGGCTCCGTCCCGGTGGCCGTCGTGGTGGCCGGGGGGATCGGGGTGGTGCTCGTCGGGGCCGGCCTGCTCACGGGGACCGCCGCGGCCCGGGCGGCCCGGGCGCTGCGGCCGGGGCGGACGGGTGCGACCGGCACCGGCGCGGCCGGGGGAGCGCTCGTGCTCGCGGTCCTGGTGACGGCGCTCGCCGTCTGGAGGCTCACCGATCTCGGGTCGCCCGTGGTCGTGGGCGCGGACGGCCGGTCGGCGGTCGACCCGGTCGCGGCGGCGGCGCTGCCGTTCGCCCTGGTGCTCGTCGCCCTGCTCGCCGCCGGGGCGCTCGCCCCGCTCGCCCGCCTGCGGGCGCGGGCGGCCGCGCGCCGGCGGGACCTCGGACCGGTGCTCGCCGCGCGCCAGGTGGTCCGCCGGCCGACGGCGCACGCGGCGTCGGCCGTGCTGGTGGCACTCACCGTGGCGATCAGCGTGTTCGTCGCCACCTACGTCGGGACGTGGCAGGCGCAGCGCGCGACGGCGGCGGCGGTCGCGTCGGGGGCGGACCTCCGGGTCGACCTGCGTGACCGCCGGGCGGTGGCGCAGGCGGCGGACCCCGCCGACGTGGCGGCCGCGGGTGCGGCGGCCACGGTCGCGGAGGTCCCGGGCGTGACGGCTGCCGTCCCGGCGCGGACCGGTGCGGCCGCGCTCGGCGGTGCCCGGGCGACCCTGGTGGCGCTGCCCGCGGCGGGTCTCGACGCGGTGCTGCTGCCCGACGCCGTGGTCCCGGGACTCGACCGGATCTCCGTCGGCGGGCCGCTGCCGGGCACGCCGCTGCCCCGGGGCGCACGCACCGTCCGGCTCGGGGCGTCCGTGCACGTCTCCGACGGCACGGTGCCCGACGGCGTCGACGCCGTCGTCTGGGTCGCCGCCGGCCCGGGCAGCCTCGCCCGGGTGCCCCTGGTGGACGACGACGGCGCCTGGTCGGCGGAGCTCCCGGGCGCGCCCGCCGGCGGCGCGTGGCGGGCGGTCGCCGTCGACCTGCACGTCCCGGCGACCTCGGCGTACCGGGTCGAGCTCACCGGCGTGACCGTCGACGCCGCCGGCACCGACCTGCTCGGGGACGCCGCGGACTGGTCGGCCTGGCTGCTCGGGGCCGACCCGGCCGAGGTGACCCTGGACGACGGCGACGCCCCGGCGGCCGACGTGGACGGGGTGGCGCTCGCGGGCCGGCAGGGCGCGATGCTGCGGTTCCTGGCCGCCGGCGCCGACCCGGTGCCGGCGGTGCTGACCGACGGGCTCGCCGGCGCGCTGGCGCTGGCGCCGGGTGACACCTCCACGGTCCGGTACGCCGGGCGCGACATCGCCGTCGAGGTCGCCGCGACGGTCCCGTCCGTGCCGGGCGACGCCACCGGCGACGGCCTGCTCGTCGACCTCGACCTGCTGGACGTCGCGCTGCTGCGCGGCGGTGAGGACGTCCCGCGGGTCGCGGAGGTGTGGGCGGCCGCGCCCGGCCGCGCGGCGGCGGCCGACGCCGTGCGCGCGGCGACGGCAGACCGCGAGCGGGCCGCCGTCGTCGCGACCGCGGACCCGCAGGACGCCCCGCTGTCCCGGCCCTCGCTCGTCGTCTTCTGGCTCGCGGCGGCCGGTGCGCTCGTCCTCGCGGTCGGCGGCGCCGCCGCGGCCGCGCGGGCGCTGGACCGGGAGCGGTCCGGCGAGCTCGGGGTGCTGCGCGCGCTCGGGGTCGGTGCCGCGGGGCAGGGCCGGGCGCGCGCCGCGGAGCT
>DAMBCY010000005.1:0-25864 GCA_032056255.1 Cellulomonas sp.
CAGGCCCTGGGCCTGGTGGCCGTCGCGGTGGCCCTGGTCGTGCTGCTGGTGCGGGGGTCGGACCTGCCGGGACCGGTCGTGTTCATGGCGGTGCTGGCGCTCGGCACGGCGGCGCTGCTGGCCGGCGCGGCCCGGGCGCTGCTCGGCGGGCACCGCTGGGCGCGCTCGCCGGTGCTGACGGTGCAGATCCTGCTGGTGGTGCTGGCGGTCGGCTGGCTGGGCTTCGAGGTGGCGGCGTGGTCGGTCGGCGTGCTGGCCCTCGCCGTCGTCACGGCTGCGCTCGTGGTCGTGCCCCCGGTCGTCGCGTGGACGACCGGGGGCACGCCGCCGCGGTAGCGCCTCAGTCCACCGCGAGGGCCGCCACCGGGGGCGTCCGCGACGCGGCCCGCCCGGGCACCACCGAGGCGAGCACCCCCGCCACGAGCGCGATGCCGAGCACCAGGGCGAGGTCGCCCCACGGCACGCCGAGCTCCAGGTCGGCGATCCCGGAGAGCACCGCGGCGGAGCCGAGCCAGCCGTAGACCAGCCCCAGCACGACCCCGGCGACCGCCCCGACCCCGGCGATCAGCGCGCCCTCGACGGCCATCGAGGTCCGCAGCTGGCGGCGGGTGAGCCCGAGGGCCCGCAGGGTCGCGGACTCGCGACGCCGCTCGATCACCGACAGCGACAGGGTGTTGGTCACGCCGATGAGGGCGATGACCACCGCGACCGCCAGCAGCCCGACGACGACCGCGAGCACGGTGTCGATGGCCCGCTGGTAGGCCGCCCGCTCCATCGCCGCGCCGGAGATGTCCAGGGTCGCGTCCGCGGTGAGGTCCTGGATCTCCTGGACGACCCGGCCCGAGTCGTTGACGTCGTCCACCCGCAGCCAGGCGGTGCCCGCCACGTCGGAACCGCCCAGCGCGTCCATCGTCGCGGGCGTGACCAGCAGGGCCCAGTCGTTCATCGCGATCACCCGCACCGTGCGGTCGACCGTGGCGGCGCCGGGCACCGCGGTCCCGGTGTCCTGGTCGGCCAGCACGAGCGGCACGGTCTCGCCGTCCTCGAACCCGTAGGCCCGCGCGACGCTGCTCGAGACCGCGACGGTGCCGTCCCCGATGGCGGCGGACATGTCGGCATCGCGCAGCAGGGTGCCGGCGGCGGCCGTGTCGATCGCCGTCGTGGGGACGGCGACGTCGTCGGTGCCGATCAGCAGGGTGTCGGACGCCAGGGTGGCGACGGCGGCCACGCCCGGGACGCCGGCCAGCCGGTCGACGGTCCCGGCGGGGAGCGGCTCGGCGACGAGGTCCCCGTCGACGGTCACGGTCGTCGGCGACGCGACCACCAGGTCGACCGGGAACCGGGTGTCCAGCTCGCCGTCCAGGGTGCCGCGCGCCGTGACGGCGCCGGTGCTCATCATCGCGACCAGCGTCACGCCGATGAGCAGGGCGGTGCTGGTGGCGGCGGTGCGCGCCGGGTTGCGGCCGGTGTTGACCGCGGCCAGCCGGGCGGGCACCCCGGCCCGGCCGACGAGGCGACCGGTCGTGGCGACGACCTTCGGCATCCAGAACACCGCGCTGACCAGCAGCCCGATGAACGACGCCGCCCCGCCGAGGATCGCGATCCCGACCGCGACCAGCACGGAGGTCCGGGTCAGGGCCACCCCGCCGCCGAGCATCGCGGCACCGCCCACGACGAGCAGCAGGCTGAGCACCAGGCGGACCCGTCCCGCCCGGCTGCCGGCCTCGGGGGCGTCGGACGGCCGCAGCGCGGCGATCGGCGCGACCCGGGTGGCGACCCGCGCGGGGGTGAGCGCGGCGAGCACGGTGACGCCGGCGCCCACGACGAGCGGCGCGAGCACGCTCGCGGCCGTGGGGTGCACGACGGCCGGGACGGGGAACGGCAGGTCGGCGCCCTGCATGACCCAGAGCGCGACCTGCACCAGCCCGGTGCCGATCAGCGCGCCCGCCACGGAGGCGGCGAGCCCGACGATCGCGGCCTCGAGCAGCACCGAGCGGCGCACCTGCGAGCGGACGGCGCCGACGCAGCGCAGCAGCGCGAGGGTCCGGGCGCGCTGGGCGACGAGCACCTGGAACGTGTTCGCGATGACGAGGCCCGCCACGACCATCGCGACCGCGGCGAACGACAGGACGACGATCATGACCGGGCCGGTGCCGTCCCCGGAGATGGTGTACTCCGCGGCCTCGTCGCGGGTCCGGACCGTGGCGGCGGCGCCGGGCGAGGACAGGACGCCCTCGACGGCGGACCGGACGACCTCCGTGTCGGCCCCGGGGGCGAGCGCGACGAGCACGGTGTCGGTGGACGCGTCGGCCAGGGTCGGTGCGCCGGTGCCGTCGCCCCAGCCGGACCAGGCGAGCACGTCGGACGGCACGGCCTGCGCCGCGCCGCCGAACTGCGCCCACGCGGACGTGGGGTCGGTGGTCAGGCCCACGACCTCGACCTGCGCGGTGCGCCCCGCGGAGCCGTCGCCGTCGGGGACGACGTACTCGACGGTGATCTCGTCGCCGGTACCGACGCCGAGCCGCTCGGCGGCGCGCTCGGGCAGCGCGACCTGGCCCGCGTCGGCCGGCACGGCCCCGGCGGTGACCTGCTGGGTCTCGAACGCCTCGTCGCCCGCCACCGGGATCACCGCCTGGGTGATCGACTTCTGCCCGGCCGTGAACGTGAGCGAGGGCAGCAGCAGCACCGGGTCGGCGGCGGCGACGCCGGGCTCGGCCCGCACGGCGTCCAGCTCGGCGTCGGTGAGCGGCTCCGACGTCGAGCCGACGAGGTCGGCCGTGCCGAACGGGGCGGTGACGGAGTCGTAGGAGATCCGGCGCATCACGTCACCGGAGAGCAGGGTCGCGGCGACGAACGCCGTCCCGATCGCGACGGCGATGCCCGCGGCGGTGAGCCGGCCGAGGCTGCGGCGCATCTGGGCGAGGGTGAGACGCCACATCACGCACCTGCCGGGCCGTCGAGGGCGAGGTCGCCGACCTCGAGCTGGCGCAGCGCGTCCAGCCCGGTGAGCACGGCCTCGGGGGTGGGGTCGAGGATGTCGCCGGCGATGCGCCCGTCGGCGAGCAGCACGACGCGGTCGGCGTAGGCGGCGGCGGTGGGGTCGTGCGTGACCATGATGATGGTGCGCCCGAGCTCGCGCACCGAGCGGCGCAGGAAGCTCAGCACCTCGGCACCGGACCGGGAGTCGAGGTTGCCGGTCGGCTCGTCCGCGAACACGACCTCGGGCTTGGCGATCAGCGCGCGGGCGATGGCGACACGCTGCTGCTGGCCGCCGGACAGCTCGGACGGGCGGTGCGTCAGGCGCGCACCGAGGCCGAGCGTGCCGACCAGGGTGTCGAACCACGCGCGGTCGACGCGGGCGCCGGCGAGCTCGAGCGGCAGCAGGATGTTCTGCTCGGCCGTGAACATCGGCAGCAGGTTGAACGACTGGAACACGAAGCCGACCCGGTCGCGCCGCAGCCGGGTGAGCGCGTCGTCGTCGAGCGTGGTCACGTCGGTCGTCCCGAGGAACGCCGAGCCGGAGGTCGCGGAGTCCAGCCCCGCGAGCAGGTGCATCAGGGTCGACTTGCCCGAGCCGGACGGGCCCATGATCGCGGTGAACTCCCCGGCGGTGAAGGCGACGTCGACGCCGGCGAGCGCGCGCACGGCGGCCTCGCCGCGGCCGTAGACCTTCGTCAGGCCCTGGGCGCGCACGGCCGGGGGGAGCGGGCCGGGGGCGCCGGCGGGGGCGGGGACGGACGTGGTCACGGTGGGTGCTCCTGGGAGTCGGGGTCCGGTTCGTCCTCGACGCTACGGAGCCGGCCGCACCCGCGTCGTCCACCCCGGGTCCGGACCCGGGGTCATCCCGGGGTACGACGGACCGGGTGAGGAGCCGGGTGCCGGTGCGACCGCGGGGGGCCGGGGATCAGGACCCGGGGACGACCAGCCCGGTCTCGTACGCGACGACGACGGCCTGCACCCGGTCGCGGGCACCGAGCTTGGCCAGGATCCGCCCGACGTGCGTCTTGACGGTCGCCTCGGCCACGAACAGGTCCGTGCCGATCTCCGTGTTCGACCGCCCGCGCGCCATGAGCACCAGGACCTCGCGCTCCCGCTCGGTCAGCGAGTCGACCGCCTCCTGGGCGGCGCCGGGCTCCCGCTGCTCCGCGGGCAGCGCGGTGACGAGGTGCTCCAGCAGCCGCCGGGTGGAGGAGGGGGCGATCACGGCGTCGCCGTGGTGCACGGTCCGGATGGCCGCGAGCATGTCCTCCGGCGGGGCGTCCTTGAGCAGGAACCCGCTGGCACCGGCCCGGATCGCGGCCATGACGTACTCGTCGAGGTCGAACGTCGTCAGGACGATGATCCGCGGGGCCGGCTGCTCGGGCGTGCCCGCCGCGACGATCCGCTCGGTCGCGGCCAACCCGTCCATCGTCGGCATGCGCACGTCCATCAGCACGACGTCGACCGGTCCGACCAGCCGCGCCTGGGAGGTGCCCGGGCTGAGCGCCTGCACCGCCTGCGCGCCGTCGCCGGCCTCCAGCACCACGGACAGGTCCGGCTGGGAGTCGATCACCAGGCGGAACCCGGCCCGCACCAGCTGCTGGTCGTCCACCACGGCGACCCGGATCGTCGCGCTCGTCTCGCTCACGGCCGCCAGCCTAGGCGCCGGCCGTGCCGGCGCTGCCGGGCGCGCCGGGCACGTCGGGCGCGCCGGGCACGTCCGGCACGCCGGGGGTGGACGGTGCGCCGGGCGCGGCCGGGGCGGCGGACGCCGAGGGCGGCAGCGGCAGCTCCGCGCGCACCCGGAACCCGCCGCCCGGCCGGGGCCCGGCGGTCACGGTGCCGCCCGCGACGGCCGCGCGCTCGCGCATCCCGACCAGGCCGTGGCCCGCACCGTCGGAGTCCGCCGCGGCGCCCCGGCCGTCGTCGGCCACCTCCAGGGTCAGCGACGCGGGGCGCCACTGCACCAGCACCGTCACCGTCGGGTCGGGCCCGGCGTGCTTGAGCACGTTGGTCAGCGCCTCCTGGCAGATCCGGTAGACGGTCAGCCCGATCCCCGGCGGGAGGGGGCGGGCGGTGCCCATCCGGACGAGCGACACCCGCACCCCGGACGAGCGCACGGTCTCGACCAGCGCCTCGAGGTCCTGCTCCGCGGGCTGCGGGGCGTAGGGGCCCGTGGTGGGGGAGTCGCCGCCGGCGGGGTCGCGCAGGACGCCGAGCAGGCGGCGCATGTCCGCCAGCGCGGCCCGCCCGGTCTCCGCGACGGTCCCGAGCGCGCGGGCGGCGGCGTCCGGGTCGGCGCTCGCGGCGTACCGGCCGCCGTCGGCCTGCGCGATGATCACGGACAGCGAGTGCGCCACGATGTCGTGCATCTCGCGGGCGATCCGGGTCCGCTCGGCCGCCGTGGCGATCCGCGCCTGGTGGTCCCGCTCGACCTCGAGGCGCTCCGCCCGGTCCACCAGCGCGGCGACCATCTCCCGGCGCGAGCGCCGCACCAGGCCGAACGCCCAGGTCGCCACCGCGCACGACGTCCCGAACATCCACAGCATGACCAGGGTGCCCGTGGAGGACAGCCCGGCCTGGAGCACGATCGCGCCGCTGAGCAGCAGCATGCCGACCAGGGCGCCGCCGATCGCGGTGCGGTGCGCCCACCGGGGGCCGTGCACGGTGACGGAGTACAGGGCGACGAGCACCGCGACATCGGCCGCGATCAGCGTCGGGGAGCCGAGCACCAGGTGCGCCAGGCCGGCCAGGTAGACCGCGACGACGCTGGCCACGGGGTTGCGGCGCCGCCAGGCGAGCGGCACCCAGAGCAGCAGCGACCACACCAGGCCGACCTGCCAGCTGGTCGTCGTCTCCGCGCCGGCCGCGGACACCGGGACGACGAGCACGCCGGTGACGGCGGTCAGGGTGGCGTCGATGCCGAGCTGGTGCCGTTCCTCCCACCGCGTGACGCGTTCCCACCAGCCCATCGCGCCAGCGTAGGGGCGCTCCGGCACCGTCGGCGTGCCCCCGGGGACGGACCGAGGTCCCAGACGACGTCCGCCCGGGGGCTGACGGGGCGGGGCGGGACGAACGCGACCGAATCGGTACCTCGTCCTAGCGTGTCGCAGACCGTTCCGTGACCTAACATGGCGCAATGACCCAGGTGCTGCTGGCCGAGGACGATCCCGCGATTGCCGAGCCTTTGGCGCGGGCGCTCGGCCGGGAGGGCTACGACGTCCGGGTGCAGGGCACGGGGCAGGGCGCGATCGACCGGGCCGGCGAGGCCGACCTCGTGGTGCTGGACCTCGGGCTGCCGGACATGGACGGGCTCGACGTCGCCCGCGCCATCCGCAACCAGGGCCTGACCACCCCGGTGCTGGTGCTCACCGCCCGGGCGGACGAGGTCGACCTGGTCGTCGGCCTGGACGCCGGCGCCGACGACTACGTGACCAAGCCGTTCCGGCTCGCCGAGCTGCTCGCGCGGGTGCGGGCGCTGCTGCGCCGCACCGGGGGCGACTCCCCGGACGAGGACGAGCTGCGCGGCCAGGACGTCCGGGTGGACGTCGCCGCGCACCGCGCGTTCCAGGCGGACCGCGAGCTGCACCTCACCGCGAAGGAGTTCGACCTGCTGCGGGTGCTCGTCGGGGCGGCCGGCACGGTCGTCGCGCGCGAGACCCTCATGCGCGAGGTCTGGGGCTCCGACCCGACGGGCTCCACCAAGACGCTCGACATGCACGTGTCGTGGCTGCGCCGCAAGCTCGGCGACGACGCCAGCGCGCCGCGCTACATCAGCACGGTGCGGGGGATGGGCTTCCGGTTCGAGTCCGGTGAGGGCACCCGGGGCTGACCCGTGCGCCGCCGCGTCCTGCAGGCCACCATCGCTGCCGTCACGGTGGCGGTCGTGCTGCTCGGGTTCCCCCTCGCCTTCCTGGGCGCCCAGTACGTCCGGGACAACGAGATCGGCTCGCTGGAGACGCGCGCCGCCGACCTGGCGCAGCAGATCGACGGCCGGGTCGAGGAGGGCACGCCGATCACCGACGACATGCTCAAGCCCTACGTCGCGCGCGGCGGGGGCATCGCGGTCGCGGTCCGGGTCGTGTCCGCGGACGGCATCCGGTACCAGGCCGGCCCGGAGGTCCCGGACCGGTCGATCACGATCCGCGAGACGTCGACCAGCGGGTACGAGATCACGCTCTACGCCCAGTGGTGGGACGTGTTCCTGATGAGCGCCCAGATCATGGGCCTCGTCGTCGCGGCCGCCCTCGTGGCGTTCGCCGCCGGCATCGCGATGGCGATCTGGCAGGCGAACCGGCTCACGGCGCCCCTGGTGTACCTCGCGGCGTCGGCGGAGCAGCTCGGCTCGGGCCAGGTCCGCCCGCAGCTGGAGCCGTCCGGGGTCGAGGAGATCGACCTCGTGGCCGCCGAGCTGGCCCGCAGCGCCGACCGGATGGCCGGGCGGCTCGCGGCGGAGCGGCAGTTCGCCTCGGACGCCTCGCACCAGCTCCGCACCCCGCTGACGGCGCTGAGCATGCGGCTCGAGGAGATCATGCTCGCCTCGGACGACCCGGCGGTCCGCGAGGAGGCGCGCATCTCCCTGGAGCAGGTCGAGCGGCTCGTGACCGTCGTGGACGACCTGCTCACCCAGTCGCGGCGCGCGCAGGGCGGCACCACGGAGGCCGTGCGCCTGGTGGACGTCGTGCACCAGCAGGAGGAGGAGTGGCGCCCGACGTTCGAGGCTGCGGGCCGGCGCCTGGTGGTCGAGGTCGACGAGGGCGCCCAGGTGCTCGCCACGCCCGGTGCGCTCGCCCAGGTGCTGGCCACCCTGATCGAGAACTCGCTGCGGCACGGCGGCGGCACCACCACCGTGCGGTCGCGTGCCGGGGCCTCGCGCGCCGTGGTGGTCGAGGTCGCCGACGAGGGCGAGGGCGTGCCCGACGACCTGGCGCCGCGGATCTTCGAGCGCGAGGTCACCTCCGGCAAGGGCACCGGCCTGGGGCTCGCGCTCGCCCGGGACCTCGCGTCCGGCGACGGTGCCCGCCTGGAGCTGGCGCAGCGCCGCCCCGCCGTGTTCGCGCTGTTCCTCACCGGCGTCCCCGCCGCGATGGCCCCCGACGTCGTGCTGCCCCGCGGCTCGGTCATCTCCCCGCGTTCCGAGCGGACCCGCCGCCGGCGCTGAGCGGTGGCGTGCCGGCACCCCCCGAGGGGGTGTGCGCGGTGGCCGGGCACCGCTGGGTCCGCCCCGGAGGCACGGTTCCGGTGCAGGTGACCGCGGCGGGGCGACGCCGGTCGCCGGAGGGACGGGGTGAGGGCGATGGGTGAGGGCACGAGCCCCGACGCCGGTGCCGCGGCGCTCACCGCGCGCGTGGCCGCGCTCGAGGCCGAGAACGCCCGGCTGCGCGCCGCCGCGGCCGGCGCCCCGACCGGCGTCCCGGCGACCGCCGCCGGGCCCCGGCGCCGTCCGGGGCGGGCCACCGCCGCGGTCGTGCTCGTGGTGGTCGCGGCGCTGCTCGCCCCGGTGGCGGTCGTCGCCACCTGGGCGCGGGACTTCGTCACCGACACCGACCGGTACCTCGCGACCGTGGCCCCGCTCGCGCAGGACCCGCAGATCCGGGGGGCGGTCACCCACCGGGTCACCGGGGCGATCGTGGACGCGATCGACCTCGACCGGCTCGCGGCGGACGCCACGGCCGCGGTCGCCGACCTGGGTCTGCCCCCGCGGCTGGCCGGTGCCGTGGCGTCGCTGCGGGGGCCGGTGGTGGACGCGGCCACGGGCTTCATCCGGCAGGCCGTCGACCGGGTGGTCACCTCGGACGCGTTCGCCGGCGTGTGGACCGCCGCGAACCGGACCGTGCACGACCAGCTCGGGGCCGTGCTGAGCGGGGACCCCGACGCGCTCGCGACCGTCGACGCGTCCGGGACGCTCACCGTCGACCTGACGGACGTGGTCGACTCCGTCCGCACCGCGCTGTCCGGCGCGGGCTTCACGATCGTGGACCGGCTGCCGCGGATCAGCGCCTCCTTCCCCCTGCTGCAGAGCGCCGACCTCGTGCGCGCGCAGGGCGCCTACCGGCTGCTCGACGTGCTCGGCACCTGGCTGACGTGGGTGGTGCTCGCGCTGCTGGCCGCCGGGGTGCCGCTGGCCCGGAACCGGGCCCGGGCGCTGGTGACCGCCGGCCTGGCGCTCGCCGGCTCGATGCTGCTGCTCGGCGTCGCCCTCACCGTCGGCCGTCCGGTGTACGTCGGCTCGCTGCCGGCGAGCGTGCAGCGGCCGGACGCCGCCGCCGCCGTCTACGACCAGGTGGTGTCGCTGCTGCGGGTCGCCCTGCGCTCGGGGCTCGTGCTCGGACTGGTCGTGGCCCTGGTGGCGTTCGTCGGGGGCGGTTCCGTCGCGGCGCGGTCGCTGCGCTCCTCCTGGACCCGCGGCGCCGGCCGGGTGAGCGGGGCCGCCGAGCGGCGCGGCGTCACGATCGGCCCGGTCGGGGTGCGGCTGGGCGAGCAGCGCACGCTCGTGCGGGTCGCGGTCGCCGGCCTCGCCGCGCTCGCGCTCGTGCTGCCGGGCCACCTCACGCCGGGCTACGTCGCGACGGTCGGCGTCGGGGCGGTGCTGCTCCTGGCCCTGGTGTCGGCGGCCGCCCGGCCGGCCCCGCCCGCCGAGGGGCTCCCGCCGCGGTAGCGGGCGCGTGCGTCAGCCCCGGGCGGACTCATCGCGCTGCTCGGGCGCCGCCTCGTGCAGCCGTGCCTCGTGGCCGACCTCGGCCAGCGCGACCGGCAGCGTGGCCGTCCCGGTGAAGACGAAGAGCTTGTAGCCCGCGTACCGCACGATCGTCCCCAGCGCGATGCCGACGACGTTCGCCACGTTGTCCGAGAACGGGCCGGAGTGCCCGAGCACGTAGTGCGAGAACCACAGCGCGCCGACGGTGATGCCGATGCCGACCACGTTGATCGCGGTGAACAGCCCGAGCTCGCGGCCCTTGCGGTCGGTGCGCTGCGACGCGAAGGTCCAGTGCCGGCTACCGAGCCAGGACACCAGCGTCGCGATCAGCACGGCGATGACGCGGGCCGTCAACGGCTTGCCGTGCAGCAGCTCCACCGGGCCGAACCGCAGCAGGTTGTAGGTGCCGAGGTCGACGACGAACGCGACGCTGCCGACGAAGCCGAACCGCACCAGCTCGACCAGGCGGTCGCGCAGGGGGATGCGCCAGCCGCCGGGACCGGCCTCGGTGGCGGGTCCCGGCGCGGCCAGGAGGCCCGGGGCGCCGGAGGAGCTCACGGGGGCCACCGTATCCCGCCCGGCTGGGGTCGCGCTGTGCGGGGGACGAGCGCCCCGGTCGCCGCCTGTGCATCCACTAAGGTGGACCGGTCCGCGGCGAGCGGACCGGTGTAGCCCACCTGATCCCCGGCGAAGGACCCGAGCTCGTGCCCCTGAACTCCCGAGCGGTCGCCACGCACCTGCGCGCGTTCACCCGCACCATCACCCCCGGCGCACCCGGTCGCACCACCGAGCCGGCGCGCGCCTCGCTCCTGGACGGTCTGCGGACGTCGACCGACCAGGACGAGTTCTTCCTGGTGGGGCTCTACGACCTGGTTCTCGGGCGCGAGCCCGACCGCGACGGGATGGCCGCGCACCTCGGGGCCCTGCGCGCGGGCGCGTCCCGTGCGGACGTGATCGCGGGGGTCGCCGCCTCGGGCGAGGCGCAGCAGGCGCTGGACGACGGGACCCGGGACGCGGACCTGCCGGCGCCGGACGCGTTCGTGGCGCACGGCGTCGCCGTCGTGGCGGGGGTGCTGGCGACCGAGGACGAGCTCGACCGGACGCTCGCCCGGCTGCGGTCCGGCGTGCCGCTCCCCGTGCTCGTGCGCGAGCTCAACCCGGCCGCCGTGCTCGAGCCGTGGCAGTCGGTGCTCGCCCGGCGGCTGCTCGACGGCCTGCCGCACGCGGCCGATGCCGGGGTGGTGGACCGCGTGCTCGCCAAGATCGACGCCTTCGAGGAGCCGGAGGCGGTGCTCGCCCTCGTGCTGCCGGGTCGGTCGCCGCTCACGCGGCTGCGGCGCGCCCGTCGCGCGACGCGCGCCGTGCAGTACGCGACCCTGGAGCTCGCGGCAGCCGCGCGCGGCGGGAGCGACGTCGTCACGGTGCCGGCCGCGGCCGCCGCGCGCACCCCCCGGGTCGACCTGGAGCCCGTGGTCCGTCGGCTCACGGCGCTCGAGAAGGCCGCTGCGGCCGTGGCGGACCGGGCCGCGGACGTCCGGGTCGTCGAGGTGGACGGGATGCTGCTCGGCGTGCCGTCGCAGGAGTGGCGGCTCGCCGCCTACCTGGAGCGCCGCGGCCACCCCGAGCCGGGTCTGGCCGAGCAGATGCTGCCGCTCCTCACCGAGGGCGCGACGTTCGTGGACGTGGGTGCGAACGTCGGGCTGTACACGGTCGCGGCCGCCCGCGCCGTCGGGCCGACCGGTCACGTCGTCGCGCTGGAACCGACGCCCGGGGTGGCGGAGGTGCTGCGGCAGAACGTCCAGCTGAACGGCCTGCTCGAGGCCGGGACGGTGGACGTGCACGAGCTGGCCGTGGGCGCGGCCCCGGGCGCGGCGAACCTCGCCGTGCACAGCAGCGACTCGGGGCACAACACGCTGTTCACCGACGGCCGGGCCACCGGCGAGGTGCCGGTGGACGTGCTGCCGCTGGACGCCCTCGTGCCCGTGGGCACCCGCGTCGACGTCGTGAAGGTCGACGTCGAGGGCGCGGAGCTCGCGGTGCTCGAGGGGATGCGCCGGATCGCGGAGGAGAACCCGGCGATCGTCGTGTTCGCCGAGCTGGCCGACGAGCACCTGCGCCGGGCCGGCTCGAGCGCCGCGGGGCTGCTGGACGCCGCGGAGCGCCTCGGGTGGCGTGCCGAGGTGTTCCACACCGTCTCGGGCGAGCGGGTCCCTGCCTCGACCACCGGAGCACCGCTGACGGCGTGCCTCGTGCGCGCCCAGCAGGTCGCCTCGTGAAGGTCGTCGTCGCCACCACGTCCGTGCCGTTCGTCCGTGGTGGTGCCACGCTGATCGTCGACTGGCTGCGGACGGCGCTCGAGCAGCGCGGCCACGAGGTCGAGGTCTTCGCGATGCCGTTCACGTCCGACCCGGGGACGATGCCGTCGCAGATGGTGGGCCTGCGCTCGCTCGACTTCACGGACCGCTGCGACCGGCTGATCGCGATCCGGACGCCGAGCTACCTGGTGAGGCACCCGCGCAAGAGCGTCTGGTTCCTGCACCACCACCGGCCGTCCTACGACCTGTGGCCCGTGGCGGCGGACGTGCCCGACGACGCCGACGGGTACGAGTTCCGCCGGATGATGGTCGCCTCCGACGACCTGGCCCTGGCCGAGTCGTCCATGTTCTGCAACTCCGACGTCGTGCGGCAGCGGCTGAAGCGCTACAACGCGGTGGACGCCGAGGTGCTGTACCCGCCGCTGGACCCCGCCGGGGGCTACGAGCCGAGCGCCGAGCCCGTGGGCGACACGATCGTCTACCCCTCGCGGCTGGTGCCGCACAAGCGGCAGCTGCTCGCCGTCCAGGCGCTGGCCCGGACCCGGACGCCCGTGCGGCTCCGGCTCCTGGGTGCCTTCGAGAGCCCGAACGGGCCGTACCGCCGCCAGATCATGGAGACGATCGCCACGCACGGGCTGGAGGACCGCGTCGAGCTCAGCGAGGGATGGGTGGACGAGACCGTCAAGCGCGACGCGATGGCCCGGTCCCTCGCGGTGCTGTACATCCCCTTCGACGAGGACTCCTACGGCTACCCCTCCCTGGAGGCGGCGGCGCTCGACCGCGCCGTGGTCACCACCTCCGACAGCGGTGGCGTCCCGGAGCTCGTGGACGACGGGGTGAACGGTCTGGTCGTCGATCCGTCGCCCGACGCGCTCGCCGAGGCCTTCGACCGCCTCTGGACCGACCGCGAGGAGGCGCAGCGCCTCGGTGCGCACCAGCGCGACCAGGTCGAGCGGCTGCAGATCTCGTGGGACCACGTGGTGGAGAGGCTCCTGGCATGAAGGTCGCGGTGGCGACGAACGCGGTCCCGTTCGTGCGGGGTGGGGCCGAGCTGCTCGCGGAGGCGCTGGTGCGCGAGCTCCAGGCCCGCGGGCACGAGGCGATGCTGCTGCGCATCCCGTTCCGGTGGGAGCAGCCGGACGAGCTGGCGGACGTGATGCTCTACACGGCGACGGTGGACCTCCGGGACGTCGACCGCGTGATCGCGCTGAAGTTCCCGGCCTACGCCATCCGGCACCCCCAGGTCACGGTGTGGTTGCTGCACCAGTTCCGCCAGGTGTACGACCTGTGGGACACCCCGTGGGGACCGCCGGTCGACGACCCGCAGTGGCGGGCCGTGCGGCGGGCGATCCAGCAGGTGGACACGACCGCGCTGTCGTCCGCCCGCCGGATCTACGCCAACGACTCGGTCACCGCCGACCGGCTGCGCCGGTACAACGGTCTCGAGGCGGAGCTGCTGCACCCGCCGTTGCCCGACGAGGGCGAGATCCGGCAGGGCCCGTTCGGCGACTACATCCTGTGCCTGGGCCGCGTCTCCCGCGGCAAGCGCCCGGAGCTGGCGGTGGAGGCGCTCGCCCGCACGACCTCGGGCGTGCGCCTGGTCGTCGCCGGGCAGCCGGACAGCGACGAGATCGTCGCCGACCTGCACGCGGCGGTGGAGCGGCACGGGCTGTCGGACCGGGTGGACCTGCGGCTCCGGTTCCTCGACACCGAGGAGAAGCGCGACCTGCTGGCCGGGGCGCTCGCCGTCTGCTACCTGCCCGTCGACGAGGACTCCTTCGGCTACGTGACCGCGGAGGCGATGACGGCCGGCAAGCCGGTCGTGACCCTCACCGACTCCGGCGGCGTGCTCAACCTGGTGCACGACGACCAGACCGGCCAGGTCGCCGAGCCCGACCCCGGATCGGTGGCCGCCGCGTTCGACCGGCTCGCGCTGGACCGCCCGCGCACCGCCGCGATGGGTCGTGCCGCCGAGCGCGAGGTCGAGCGTCTCGGTCTGTCCTGGGACCACGTCATCGAGGAGCTGCTGTCGTGAGGATCGCCTGGTGCACGCCGTTCTCCCCGGAGAGCGCGATCGGGATGGTGAGCCAGATGGCCGTCGAGGAGCTCGCGACCCGGGAGGGCGTCGAGGTCGACGTCTGGCACCCGGCGTCGTCCGCCGGGCGGACCTGGTCCGGGACGACCCGGCGCCTCGACCCGGACCGGGCCGCGGTGCTCGAGGCCTACGACGCCGTGGTCTACCACCTCGGCGACCACTCGGGGCACCACCTCGACCTGTGGAAGGCGTCGCTGCAGGTGCCCGGCCTCGTCGTGCTGCACGACGTCGCGCTGCGCAACCTGTTCCACGGCTACCTGCTGGAGACGGGTCTGTACGCCGAGGAGTTCGGCCGGTGGTACGGGCCGGAGGTCCAGGCGCTCGCCGAGGAGGCGCTCGCCGACGGGTTCACCGACCCGTCCTGGCTGGACGACAACATCGCCGAGTACCCGTTCCTGTCGCTCGCGACGCTCGGCGCCAAGCAGGTCCTGGTGCACTCGCGCTACGCGGCGCGGCAGGTCGCGCCCGTGGTGCTGGCGGACGCCGCCGTGGTCGGCCTGCCGGTGCGCGCGGCGGAGGCGGTCGCGCCTGCCCGGCTGAGCGAGGTGCCGGCCGACGTCCCGGTGGTGCTGCAGGCCGGGGTGTTCAACCCGAACAAGCGCATCGACGTGGTGCTCGCCGGGTTCGCCGAGCTGGTCCGCGACCGGCCGGCGCACCTGGTGGTCGCCGGGCGCGGCGGCGTGCTGGACGCCGAGCAGGTCCACCGCATGGTCCAGGCCCAGGGGCTGGCCGAGGTCACGGTGGTCGACAACCCGTCGGACGCGACGCTCGCGGCCCTCCGTGCCCGGGCCGACGTCGCGGTCGTGCTGCGCGAGCCGTGCCTCGAGGGCGCGTCGTACGCCCTGCTGGAGAGCATCGCCGCGGGGGTGCCCGTCGTCGTCGTCGACGACGGCAGCTACGCCGAGGTGTCGGGCTCGTTCGTCGAGCACGTGCCGAGCCCGCCCCGTGCCGCGGACGTCGGGGCGGCGCTGGCCGCGCTGCTGGACCGGGACCGGGCGACGGCGGCGACGGACGCCCGGGCCTACATCCGCTCCGAGCACACGTCGGCCTCCTACGTGGACGGCATCCTGCGGACGCTGCGCGAGGGCAGCGGCTCGCGCCCGCGTCGGCAGCTGGTCGAGATCCTGGGTGGGGTGCTGGCCTCGTGGGGCCTCGCCGAGGTCGACGGCGTCGTGGACACCGTCGCCGACCGGGTGGCGGAGCTGTTCGGGGCCGACCCGGTCATCGCCCCGCTGCGCTGACCGGGCCGGGTGCGGGCCGCACCCGCCGCGTCCGGACCCCGGTCGACCCCGCTCAGCCCCCGGCGGCGCAGGTCATCTGCGCGGTCGGGCGCAGCACGACCAGCCAGTCGCCCACCGTGGCGTCGAACCGGGGGTCCTCCGCGAGCTGCAGCGCCCACAGGCGGCGTTCGTTCTCGGCGGCGGCGTCGTCGTTGTGCAGCAGCACGCCGTTGCGCGTGTCCATCGAGGGCAGGACGACGGCGTCCGCGTCACCGGCTGCCAGCACCGCGCAGATCTCCTCGACGGCGCCGGGGGCCCCTTCGGCCTTGTAGGCCGCGTTGGCGGCGAGGACGGTGTCGGGCCAGGCGGAGACCGCGTACGAGTGGTTCTTGTCGATCCCCACGTTGTAGGAGCGCACCCCGGTGACGGGCACCAGGTAGTCGGCCAGGAAGTCGTTGGTCGACGGCAGCATCAGGACGAGCTCGTCGTCGTGCAGCAGGCGCCCCGCCTCGGGGACGATCCCGCCGTTGAGGTAGTTCACCTTCGCCAGCGACTCGCGTCGCTCGTCGACGATGCGCCCCGGCTCCGGCAGCACCTCGACGAGCGTGAGCACGGCGAGCAGCACCACGGCGGCCGCCCGCCACCGGAGGCGTCCGCCCCAGCGGCGCCAGAGGGCCGCGAGGCCGACGGCGGACAGGAGCACGACGCACAGCCGCGTCGTGACCAGCCAGCGGTTCGAGACCCGCAACGACTGGAAGCCGGGCACGTGCTCGTAGAGGAAGGAGGTCGGCAGGGTGAGGAACGACGCGTCCAGACCGGGCTCGTACTGCGCGATCTTCAGCGTGGGGCCGAACGCGAGCAGCAGCGTGACCGCCCCGGCGACCCCGACGGCGACGACCTCCCAGCGCACGCCCCGGCGCTTGCGCAGGACCGCGACGACGCCGATCGCGGCGAGCAGCACGGTGAGATACCCGAGGTAGTTGCTCGGCGGCGTGTCCAGGGCACCCCAGAACGTCTGCACCGGCGGCGTCAGACCGATCAGGTCCGGGTAGAGGTAGCGCGACGACGGCAGGAACAGGGAGGCGACGTCGACGCCGAGCCGGGCGGGGAAGTCGAGCGGCGGGTGCGCCTCGTAGGTGCTCGACGGGGCCCAGCTCGCGTACGTGAGCGCCGCGCCGCCGAGCGCGCCGAGCCAGGCGATCCCGGCGGCGACGCCCGTGCCCGGCCGTCCGTCCCGCCAGGCCTGCAGCGCGCGCCCGAGCGTGAGGAAGCCGATCACGACGGCGCCGCCGAAGTACGAGTAGCCGTCGAGGAACGCCATGAGCAGGCTGACGAGCAGCGCCGCGGGGACGGCGAGCAGCCATCGGCGCCGATCCATCAGATCGAGCACGCGCACGGCGAGGTACAGGGAGGCGGGCAGGAGGATGAACCCGTCGAAGGTGTGCGCGAACCCGTTCAGCTGCAGCAGGTTCGGCCCGAGGAAGTACGAGAGCGCGGCGAGCAGCGCGATCCACCGCGGCACGGACCAGCGCCGCAGCAGGCCGAGGAGGCCGGCGACCCCCAGCGTGACGACCAGGACGCCGACGAGCTGGTTCACCCGCCACGCGGTCATCCCGGGCAGGAAGGACAGGGCCCACTCGGTGTAGAGCTCGGGGAGGCCGGTGAGCGCGGGGGCACCGGCCGGCGCACCGGTGGCCTGGCACCACGACGTCAGGCTGGCGAGGCCCTGGTCGTGCAGGCAGGTGATCATCCCGGTCGAGTAGGTCGCCATGAGCGGGACCTGGCTGCCGCCGGGGTAGAAGCCGTACGCCAGGCACACCACCGTGACGACGACGGCGGCCGCGAGCCAGTACAGGGCGCGGGCACGGTCCGGGACGAGCCGCCCCAGCCGCGCGCCGCGGGTGCGGTGGCGAGCCCGCCGCGCGGGCCCGTCGGGCGAGGGGACCGCGGCCGCGGTCCCGGGGGCGGGTGCTCCCGCCTCGGTCTCAGCACCCACGTCCGGCTCCTCTCAGCACGGTCATCCACGTCCCCCGCTCGGCGACGAACCTGTCGTCGACGGCGAGCCGGTCGGCGACCTCGCGGTAGCTGGCGACGCGCTGCTCGGGCGGCGGCCACGAGACCGCGTCGTAGTACGGGTCCAGGTAGGGCAGCACCACGGCGTCGGCGTCGGACTGCAGCACCCGGCAGATCGCGTCGGCACGGGCCTCGTCGTCGGCGGTCCACGCCACCGCCGCGGCCTCGACGGAGTCCGGCCACGCCGCCCGCGCGAACGTGTAGTTCTTGTCGGGCGCCGCGTTGTAGGCGACCGCGGCGGTGAACGGCACGAGGCCGATCGCGAGGAAGTCGTTGCGCGTCGGCAGGATGAGGATCCGCTCGCCCGGCCGGACCAGGCTGCCGGCGTCGGAGATGACCCCGGCCTTCGTCTCGGCCAGGTTCTGGCCCCATCTCGTCGTCGAGGCCAGGGCGTTGGGCACGTTCGGGGCGGTCTCGGCGACGAGCAGCACCGCCGCCGCGACCGCGACGCCGCGCCACAGCCGCACCCGTCGCCCGCCCCTCGGCCGGTGCCGCCACACCGCGGTCAGACCGAGCCCGGCGAGCAGGACGAGGACGAAGCGCGTGAGCAGGAACCACCGGTACGTGGCGCGCATGGCCTCGAACCCCGGGACGTTCTCGTAGACCCAGGCCGTCGGCAGGTCGCCGAGCGTCCCGGACTCCGGCACGTCCCAGGCCGGCAGCACGCTCTCGGTGAGCGAGTAGACCTTGAGCGCGGGGCCGAGGGCGAGGACGAGCGCCACCAGCCCGGCCAGCGTGAGCGCGACCACGACGCGTCGCTCTCCGGACCGCTGCCGGCCGAGCGCGAGGGAGACGACCGCCAGCACGAGCGTGGACAGCCCGACGTAGTTCGCCACGACGTTCGACCCGTCGCCCCAGAGCACACCCGTGAGCCGTTCGAACCCCGCGGCGTCCGCCCACCACAGCGTGTCCTGCGGCAGCACGAGCGTCGCGAGGTCGAGACCGAGGTACCGGAACGCGCCGATGCCCACCGGGATCTCGGTGACGTTGTCCGGTGTGTACGCCAGGAAGGCCAGCACGGCGAGGACGAGCGCCACGCCGGGCACCGCGACGACCAGCCCCCGGGTCCGCCACGAGAGGGCGCGGTCCCAGCACCGGGCGAGCACGACGGCACCCGCCATCAGGACGCCGGCGAACATCGAGTACCCGTCGGTGAAGACCATCACGAACGTGAGGACGAGCGCGAGGGCGCCCGCGAGCACGAGCCGGCGCGCCACGACCAGGTCGACGACGACCAGGGTGGCGAGCAGGTACGCGGGGAGCAGCACGAACCCCGAGAAGGTGTAGGCGAACCCGTTCATCGCCAGGACGCTGGGCGAGGCGAGGTAGAGCGCGCTGGTCAGCAGCGCGATCCAGCGCGGTGCCGACCAGCGGCGCAGGAGCAGGTAGCCCGCGAGCAGCCCGAGGCCGGTCACGAGCGCGTTCGAGATCTGGTGCGCCGCCCAGGAGTCCACGCCCGGCAGCGCCCCGATCACCCAGCCGAGGTAGATCTGCGGGAGACCGGTGAGCAGCGGCAGCCCCTCGGGCGCACCGAGGGCGTGGCAGTTGTTCCAGAGGCTGGAGATCCCCTGGTCGTGCAGGCACTGGATGACGCCTGCCCCGTGCAGCGTCATCAGCGTCGGCTGGCTGCGCCCGGGCCAGAAGCCGTGCAGGTTCAGCAGCAGAGCCCAGACGGCGAGCCCGGCGCCGGTCGTCAGCGCCGCGGCCGCGCCGGGCCGACGGGTCGGCAGACGCAGCCGGTTGCGGACACGGTCCCCCTGCGTGTCCGCCGCGCTCACGCCCGCCGGACTTCGGCGAGGCGCGCCGCGAGGCGCTCGGCGATGAGGGCGACGTCGGCCGCCGTCACGCCGAGGTGGGTCGGCAGCGAGATGCCCGTGGCCCCGAGCCGCTCGGCGACCGGGTAGAGCCCGTCCGCCTCGCGGTACGGCGGCAGGTGGTGCAGCGGGTGGAAGACCGGCCGGGTCTCGATGCCGTCGGCGTGCAGCGACCGGATGACCTCGTCGCGCTGCTCGGCGGTGAGACCGTCGAGCGTCACGGTGTACATCCAGTTCACCCGCCGCGTGCCGGGGCGCTGCACGGGGAGGGTCACGCCGGACAGGGCGGCGAGCGCCTCGTCGTACGTCGTGCTCAGCACGTCGCGGGCTGCGAGCATCTGCTCGAACCGCTCGAGCTGGGCCACGCCGATCGCGGCGGCGACGTTGGTCATGCGGTAGTTGAAGCCGACCTCCGGGAACCAGTACCGCCGCTCGGGGTCCATGCCCTGGCCGCGGAGCAGCCGCAGGCGCGCCGCGAGCGCGTCGTCGTCGGTCGTGACGGCGCCGCCCTCGCCGGTGGTGACGATCTTGTTGCCGAAGAAGCTGAACGACGTCGCGTGCGCGAGCGACCCCACGCGGCGGCCGCCGACCTCGGCGCCGTGCGCCTCGGCGGCGTCCTGGATGACGAGCAGGCCGTGCGCCTCCGCGATCGCTCGGACGGCCGGCAGGTCGGCCGGGTTGCCGTACAGGTCGACCGGCATGATCGCACGGGTCCGCGGGGTGATCGCCGCCTCGACGGCTCGCGGGTCGAGGTTCATCGTGTCCGGCTCGACGTCGACGAACACCGGCTCGGCCCCGCAGTAGCGCACGGCGTTCGCGGAGGCGATGTAGGTGAGCACGGGGACGATGACCTCGTCGCCGCGGCCGATGCCCGCGGCCACCAGCGCCAGGTGCAGCGCGGTCGTGCCGTTGTTCGTGGCGATCGCGTGCTTCGCGCCGCAGAGCTCGGCGAACTCGCTCTCGAACTGGGCGATGAACTTGCCGGCCGAGGAGATCCAGGTCGTCTCCAGGCACTCGGCCACGTAGGCCTTCTCGTTGCCGGAGAGGTCGGGAGCTGCGACGTGGATCATGCGGGGGCCTTCCGGAGGAGCGTGCGTGCGGGGTTCCCGGCGACGGTGGTGCCCGCCGGGACATCGTGGACGACGACGGCGCCGGCGCCGACGACGGCACCGTCTCCGACGGTGGTGCCGGGCCGGATGCTGGCGCCGACGCCGACGAGGGCGTGGGCGCCGATCCGGACCGTCCCGGCGAGGTGGGCGCCGGGTGCGACGTGGGCGAAGTCGCCGATGACGCAGTCGTGGTCGACGGTCGCGCCGGTGTTGATGATGCAGCCCGCGCCCACGGTGGCGTAGGCACCGACCACGGCGCTGCGCAGCACCGCCGTGCCCGCGCCGAGCGTGGCGGTGCGGGCGACCTGGGCGGACGAGGCGACCAGGGTCGCCATCGCGAACCCGAGGCCGAGTGCCTCGCCGGTGAGCCGGGCGCGCACGCCGGGGGAGCCGAGCGCGACGAACGCGTGCCGCAGGCCCCGGGCGTACAGCGCGCCGAGACCGTCGTCCCCGCCGAGGTACGGCAGCTCGCCGTGCTCGTCGGGATCGGGGCCGGTGCACCCGACGGGCTGGAGATCCGCGTCCTCCGGCCACGCGTCGACGCAGGAGCGCGCGTGGCCGCCGTTGCCGATCACCACGACCCCGGGTGGAGCGGCCTGCCCTGCCGCACGGCGCATGGCGTCCCTATCTCGACGTGAAGGTTGACGGCCGGAACTATACCGAATGGTGCGAACCGCCTCACCGGGCCCAACGGCCCTCGCCGCCGACGGGCCCCGTGACGGACCGACGCCGTCGGTTAGGCTCCTCGGTCGTGGCAGCACCCGTGGTGGCAGTGGTCGGTGGTGGGCAGCTCGCCCGCATGATGGCGCCCGCGGCGACCGCGCTCGGCGTGCACCTGCGGGTGCTCGTGGAGGACGCGGTGTCGTCCGCGGCGCAGGTCGTCGTCGACGCCCCGGTGGGCGCCGCGGCGGACCCGGTGGCCGTCGAGTCCCTGGTCGTCGGCGCGGACGCGCTGACCTTCGAGCACGAGCACGTGCCGAACGGGCTGCTCACCGAGCTGGTGGACCGCGGCGTCGCCGTGCGCCCCGGCCCGGACGCCCTGGTGCACGCGCAGGACAAGATCGTCATGCGGACCCGGCTGACCGCGCTCGGCGTGCCGTGCCCGCGCTGGGCGCCGATCGGGTCGGCCGAGGAGCTCGCGGCGTTCCTGGCGGCCGGCGACGGCACCGCCGTGGTGAAGACCGCCCGCGGCGGCTACGACGGCAAGGGCGTCCGGGTGGTGCGGGACGCGGGCGGGGCGGACGACTGGCTCGCCGCCGCCGCGGCCGGCACCGGTGCGCCGTTGCTGGCCGAGGAGCGGGTGCCGTTCACCCGCGAGCTCGCCGCGCTCGTCGCCCGCACCCCGTCCGGCGAGGTCCGCACCTGGCCGGTGGTCGAGTCCGTGCAGCGCGACGGGGTCTGCGCCGAGGTCGTCGCGCCCGCCCCCGGCCTGGACCCGCGCACGGCCGCGGCCGCGGAGCGGATCGCCCGCGAGGTTGCCGACGGCCTGGGCGTCACCGGCGTGCTGGCGGTCGAGCTGTTCGAGGTGGCGGACCCCGGCGGCGGCGCCCCGCGGGTGCTGGTCAACGAGCTGGCGATGCGCCCGCACAACTCCGGGCACTGGACCATCGACGGCGCCGTGACCAGCCAGTTCGAGCAGCACCTGCGGGCCGTGCTCGACCTGCCGCTCGGTGCGACGGACGCCCGCGCGCCGTGGACGGTGATGGCCAACGTGCTCGGCTCCGCGCGCGCGGTGCTGACCGACGGGCTCGCCGAGGTGGCCGCGCTGGACCCCGGGGCCAAGGTGCACCTGTACGGCAAGGGCGTCCGCCCGGGCCGCAAGCTCGGGCACGTCACCGTGTCCGGCGACGACCTGACGGACGTCCGCGCCCGGGCTGCCGCCGCCGCCGCGGTGCTGCGCGGCGAGCAGCCCGTCTGACCCTTCCCGCGCTCCATCCGCTCAACCTCCGGAGGACCCGCATGGCCACCCCGCTCGTCGGCATCGTCATGGGATCGGACTCGGACTGGCCCGTCATGGAGGCGGCCGCCGAGGCGCTCGCCGAGTTCGACGTCCCCGTGGAGGTCGACGTCGTCTCCGCGCACCGCCAGCCCGACAAGATGGTCGCGTACGGCCGCGGGGCCGCCGGGCGCGGGCTGCGGGTGATCGTGGCGGGCGCCGGGGGAGCGGCGCACCTGCCCGGCATGCTGGCGGCCGTGACGCCCCTGCCGGTCGTCGGCGTCCCGGTGCCGCTGTCCCGGCTGGACGGCATGGACTCGCTGCTGTCGATCGTGCAGATGCCGGCCGGCGTCCCGGTCGCGACGGTGTCCATCGGCGGCGCGCGGAACGCGGGGCTGCTCGCCGCGCGGATCCTCGGCGCCGGGACCGACGACACGGCACGGCGGGTCGCGGCGGCGATGGTCGCGTTCCAGGACGACCTGCGCGCGCAGGCCGACGCGAAGGGCGAGCGGCTGCGGTCGCTGCACGGCGACGGGCGGCGGCCCGCGGTGGGCTTCGGGGGCTGACCCGGCCGCGACCCCACGCACCCCCCGCGCCCCCGCGCCCCCGCGCCGAACGTCCGCCGAGCGGGCGCAGGTCGTCGCTACGGGCGGCGTTCCGGCGACGTCCCGTGCCCGCCCGGCGAGGGAGCCGCGGGTGCGGGTCCGGGCGTGCGCGAGGGCCGCGGTGCGGGAGGCGGAGCCGGTGGTCGCGGTGTGGAGGTCGTGGGGGAGGCAGGTCGGGGTCGGGTCGTGCGGCCGTCCTCGACGGGCGGGGCCGGGCTAGCCCAGCTAGCGTCGAGGGGGTGTCGATCTCCGCACCGCGCAGCGCCGCCCGCCCGGCGGACGCCCGTCCCCACGCCGCCACGCCTCCCGATGCTCCACCCGCTGCACCGCCCGCTGCACCGCCCGCTCGGCGCTCCGCCGTCCCCGGCGCTGCCGCACCGAGAACGCCACCGGCACCCGACCCGGAACCGGCGTCCGCCGACCGTGCGACGTCCGCCGGCCCCGCCGGCGGCACCCCCGTGACGGCCGCGCCCGCGCCCGCCGTCGCCCGGGCGCCCCGGCTCGCGGCGCTGGACGGCCTCCGGTTCGCGGCCGCGCTGGGCGTGCTGGCCTACCACTTCACGACCCGGCAGACGACGTCCTGGGGCCGCGACCTCGCCGACGTCGCCCCCGCCGTCTCGTCGTGGGCGGTGTACACCTCGCTCGGACCGGAGCTGTTCTTCGTGATCAGCGGGTTCGTCATCCTCATGACGGCGTGGGGGCGCTCCGTGCCGGACGTGATCGGGTCCCGCGTCGGGCGGCTGTTCCCGGCGTACTGGGTCGCGGTGCTGGCCACCGGTTCGCTGCTGCTGTGGGTGTGGCAGGGCAAGGTCGTCGCGGGCGGCCAGGTGCTGGTGAACCTGACGCTGCTGCAGAGCCTGTTCGACGTGAAGCACGTGGACGGCGTCTACTGGACGCTCTGGGTCGAGCTGCGGTTCTACCTGCTCATGGTCCTGCTCGCGGCCGTGGGCGTCACCCGGCGGCGCGTGCTGTGGTTCGCCGCGCTCTGGCCGGCGGCGGCGATGCTCGCACGGGCGCTCGGCTGGTCCGACGCGGTGACGTGGCTCGTCGCACCGTACGCGCCGCTGTTCGCCGCCGGGATGGCGCTGTACGTGATCCACCGGACCGGGCACGCGCTGCTGCCGTGGCTGCTGGTCGCGGGGAACGCGGCGCTCGCCGCCGGCGCGCTGGTGCCCGCCCGGATGCGCTCGCTCGGGGAGAACTCCGTGGTGGCACCGCGGCCGGCGCTGCTGACCGTGGCGCTGCTCGGCTGCGTGGCGCTGGTCGCCGTGGTCGCGCTGACCCCGCTGGCCCGGTGGCGCTGGGCCGGGCTGACGGCGGCCGGCGCGCTGACCTACCCCCTGTACCTCCTGCACGAGTACTGGGGTCTGTGGGTGGTGCACCTGCTGCACGACCGGCTGCCCGTCGCGGTGGTGCTCGCGGCCGCGGTGGGGCTCTCGCTGCTGCTGGCCTGGCTGGTGCACCGGTGCGTCGAGGTGCCGTTCGGCCCACGGCTCCGCCGGGCGACGACGCGGGGCTGCGCGCGCCTGTCCGCGCGGACCGCGGACGCCGCCCGCGCCCTCCGCACCCGCCTCCGCACCGCGGTCCCCCCGACCCGCACGTAGGCCGCGCGAGGCCGCGCGAGGCCGAGGGAGGTGTCGGAGCGCCGAGGGTGCCATCCCCGGAGGCCTGCCTCACCGTGCGGAGACCTCCCTCGACGCGGGGGAGGCACCAAGGGGGTCAGGGGGTGGGCACGCCGCCGACCACGCCGGGGGGCAGGGAGCCGTCGCGGATCTGCTGGAAGAACGTGGGGGTCTGGGCCTCGTCCAGGAGGACCGTGGAGCCGGCGCTCCCGGGGCGGTAGTCCAGGCTGGCGATCGGCGGGGTGCCGGTGATGCCGCCCGGGCCGCTGGCGGCGCGGAACGCGAGCGCGAGCTTCCCGAGGTCCACGATCCCGGTCCCGTCGCTCGCGGTGAGCGCCCCGGTGCCCGCGTCGACCAGCGCGACCTGCTTGCCGGGCTGGAAGACCAGCGAGGGGTTCGCCGCCTTGTCCGCCACCGCGCTGATCAGCTGGCGCTGCCGCAGCCCGCGGCCGATGTCGCCGGACGGGTCCGCGTAGCGCATCCGGGAGAACGCGAGGGCCTGGACGCCGTCCTGGGTCCTGCAGCCCGGCGTGTCCCAGATCAGGCCGGACTTCGGCTCGTTCACCGGGAAGGTGATGCCCGTGCTGCCGTCCAGGCAGAGCTCCACCCCGCCGAGCGCGTCGACGACCTGCTCGACGCCGCCGAAGCCGATCTCCACGTAGTGGTCGACCGTCAGCCCGGTGAGCGCCTCGACGGTCTGCACCAGCAGCGGAGCGCCGCCCCAGGAGTACGCGGCGTTCAGCTTGCTCGGGCCGTAGCCGGGGATCTGGGTGTAGGTGTCGCGGGGGAGCGAGATGAGCGCCGTCGGGCCGGAGTCGGGCACCTGCAGCACCAGGATCGTGTCGGTGCGGGCGCCGACCGTCTCGGAGTCCTCGATGGCGCCGTCCTCGCGGGAGTCGGAGCCGGTGAGCAGGTACGTCGTGCCCGGGGTGTCCGCGGCGCCCGAGAGCGCGTCGACGTGCTGGATCTTGCCGTTCGCCCAGAGCGCCAGGCCGACGGGCCACGCGATCAGCGCGACGAGCACCAGGACGACCACGAGGGCCACGACGCGGCGCCGGCGCCGGCGCCGGGGCGGCCGGGAGGTGGCGGCCGGGCCGGTGGCGTCCGGAGCGGGGGTGGACGGCGGGACGGGGCCGCCGGGGCGCCCCCGTCCGGGTCCGGCGGGGGCCGACTGCCGCGCCGGGCGGGCCACACCGGGGACCGGCCGGTCGGTGCCGGCAGCCGGGCTGCTGCCGCGGACCGGCACGGCCGAGGAACCGGCCCGCGCCGACGACCGGACCGGGCCGTCGTCGTGCGGCGATGCAGCCGGCGCGGCCGGCGCGCCGGGCCCGGAGGCCGGGGCGCGCCCCGAGACCCGGACGGGCCGCGGTGCGTCGTCGGCGGGCTGCCGGCCCTGGTC
>DAMBCY010000006.1:0-18381 GCA_032056255.1 Cellulomonas sp.
ACGCGCTGTGGTCGACCGCCGCCGGGGTCCACGTCGGACCGCTGGGCCTGGACCTCGACCTGCACCACTGGGTGAACGACGCGGCGATGGCGGTGTTCTTCTGCGTGGTCGGCCTGGAGATCAACCGGGAGGTCACGAGCGGCGAGCTCCGGGACCGGCGGACGATCGCGGTCCCGGCGCTCGGCGCGCTCGGCGGCCTGGTGGTGCCGGCCCTGATCTACCTGGCGTTCAACGCGGGCACGGACGCGGCGCACGGCTGGGGCGTCGTGATGTCGACGGACACGGCGTTCCTGGTCGGCATCCTGGCGCTGTTCGGCCCCGCCTGCCCGGACCGGCTGCGGCTGTTCCTGCTCACGCTGGCGATCGTGGACGACATCGGCGCGATCACGGTGATGGCCGTGTTCTACAACGACGGGGTCGACCTGGCGGCCCTCGGCGTCGCGGGTGCGCTGGTGGTGGTGCTGCTGGCGCTGCGCTGGCTGCGGGTGTGGCGGCTGACGCCGTACGTGCTGGTCGGGACCGCCCTGTGGCTGGCCGTGAACGCGTCCGGGGTGCACGCGACCCTGGCCGGCGTGCTCGTGGGCCTGCTGCTCCCGTCGCGGGCGGTGCCCCGGGCGCACGTCGAGCAGGTGCCGCAGTGGGCGGACGGCCTGGTGGCCGACACCACGGCGGACCGGGAGCACCTGACCGAGCTGGCGGCGCGCGCCGCGGTGCCGGCGAGCGAGCGGCTGCAGCGGGTGCTGCACCCCTGGTCGGCGTTCGTGGTGGTGCCGGTGTTCGGCCTGGCCAACGCCGGGGTCCGGCTCGACGCGGAGGCGCTGCGCGCGGCGGCGACGTCGACGGTGACCATCGGCGTGGCGGTCGCCCTGGTGGTCGGGAACACGCTCGGCATCACGGGGGCGGCGACGCTGACCATCCGGACCGGCCTGGGGCGGCTGCCCGGGCGCGTGCGCTGGGGGCACCTGCTGGGCGGGGCGGTCCTGGCGGGGATCGGGTTCACGATCTCGCTGTTCATCGCCGAGCTGGCGTTCGAGGGCGCGATGCGCGAGCAGGCGAAGATCGGCGTCCTCGCGGGCTCGCTCGTCGCGGCGGTGCTGGGCACGGTCCTGCTGCGGATCCTCGGCGACCGGCTGCCGCTGTGCTCCCCCGACGACGACCCGCCGCCCGGGCTGCCACCGCGACCGTGGGTCGCGGGGTCCTGACCGGGACCCGGGCCGTCACGCCGTGGCGGCGCGCAGCGCGTCCAGCTCCAGCGGCCCGCGGTACTGCTCGCCCCCGACGAACAGCGTCGGCGTCCCCCGGACGCCGAGCCCCAGCCCCGCGACGTAGTCCGCCTCGACCACGTCCGCGTACCGCTGCGCCCCCGGACCGGCGACGGCGGCGGGGTCGAGCCCGAGGCGCGCCCCGGCGGCCCGCAGGTCGGGCTCGGCGAGCCGGTCCTGCTGCGCGAACAGCAGCTCCTGCATCTCCCAGAACCGGCCCTGCTCGGCGGCGGCCTCGGCCGCGAGCGCGGCGATCAGCGCGTGCGGGTGCACCTGGAACAGCGGGAAGTGCCGCCAGACGAGCCGCACCCGCCCCGCCGACTCCTCGACCAGGCGGCGCAGCGCGGGCGCGGCGGACCGGCAGAACGGGCACTCCAGGTCGCCGAACTCGGTGACGGTGACGGGGGCGGCGGGGTCGCCCAGGACGAGCCGGTCGTCGGTCATGCGCCCATCATCGCGTCAGCGCGGCCCGATCGCGTCAGCCCGGCCCGATCGCGTCAGCGCGGCCGCAGCGGCGGGCTGGCCGTGCCGGCCCCGCGCACGATCCCGGCGACCAGCGCGCGCAGCGCCTGCACCCCGGTGTGCCGGGGCCGGAACGCGAGGTTCCGCTCGGCCCGGTCGGTGTCGAGCACGGGGGCACCGGCGCCCATGTCGAACCAGCCCGGCCCGACGGGCACGAGCCGCGCGTGCCAGGCGGCCGCCAGGGCCGCACGCACCGGCGCGTGCGGCACCTCGCGCCACCGCCCCGCCGCGAGCAGGTCGGCGACGTCCGCGGCGCGGACCAGCCCGGGCCCGGCGATGTTGAACGGACCCCGCGCCTGGCGCACGACCGTCTCGCGGTACGCGTCGGCGAGGTCGTCGGCGTGCACGGCCTGCAGCCGGAGCCCGGCGGGCCAGGGCAGCACGGGCAACCGCCCGTCGAGCAGGCCGGGCGGGACGAACGGACCGAGGAAGTACCGCTGGATCTCGTGCCCGGCGGCCTCCTGGAACACCAGCGCCGGCCGCAGTCGCGCCACCGCGAGCGTCGGGTACCGCACCTCCGCCTCGTCGAGCAGCCGTTCGACCGCCACCTTGTCGACGCTGTACGACGAGGACCGCACGCCCCCGGTGTCCCACTCCTCGCCCCGCGGCTCGTCGGTGTACGACGGCGAGTAGGCGCCGACGGACGACGCGACGACGAGGTGCGGCACCCGGGCGTCCACCACCGCGCCGAGCACCCGGCGCATGCCGTCGACGTTGGTGCGGCGCAGCCGGTCGCGGTCGTGGCTGGGCTGGATCGCCCAGGCGAGGTGCACGACGGCGTCCGCGCCGCCGAACAGCGCGCGCAGCCGCGCGACCACGGGCTCGTCGGGACCGGCCACCCCGATGTCGACGGCGTGCCAGTCCACGGTGTCGTACGGCGCGGGCGGCGGGCCCTGGGGCGTCCGCCGGACGACGCCGGCCACCGAGGTGACGGTCTCGTCGGACCGAAGCCGCCGCAGCAGCGCGGTCCCGACGTTCCCGCTGGCGCCCACCACCACGACCCTCACCGGGCACCGCCGTCGGCGCGCGCCGCGAACGCCTGCCGGCGCGCGACGGTCCCGAGCCGGGTCAGCGCGGCGGTCTGCTCGTCCGCGCTGCCGACCAGCTCCCGCAGGCGCTCGGGGTCGAGCGACAGCTCGTCCGCCCAGACCTCGAGGGTCTCCCACACGCCGCGCTTGCCCACGACGGCGGACCGCAGGAGGTCGAGCTCGAGGACGGCGGTCAGCGGCGAGGGGTGCGTGAGGCGCCCGTTCGGCTTGAGCCGGCCGACGCGCTCCGCGACGGCGACGCCGAGGCGCTTCACCCTGCTCGGCCGGACGTCGAGGCGCTCGGCCGTGGCGTGCAGCCAGTCGCGCTCGGCGGCGACCTCGCGGGCCAGCCGCGCGAGCTCCGGGCCGAGGGGCGTGCCCGCGTACGCGTCCGCCATCCGGCCGAAGCGCGCACTGCCGCCCTCGGCCCCGGCCAGGTGGTCGGACAGGTACGACTGCAGCAGCACCCGGTCGAGCGCGGTCACGGCGCTGCGCCGGCGGGGGTTCCGCTGTCGTCGCGCGGGTTGAGGTTCGCGGGCTCCGCGTCCGTGTCCTCGTCCCCCTCGTCCCCTCCCGCCGCCTGCGCGCCCGTTCGCGGGTTCAGCATCGCGGGGTCCGCGTCGGGGTCCTCGGCGGGGTCGTAGCCGCTGCCGGTGGTGCCGTCGGTGCTCATGGCCCCACGCTGGCACCACCACGGACCGGCCGCACGCCGAGGTCGCCCCACCTCGTCGTGCGCCCGCGGCCACCCGGGTCCACGATGCGTCCATGCACGTCCACCCCGCCCGCGCGGCCCGGGTCGTCCTGGTCGCGACGCTGCTGGTCGGCGGCACCGCGCTCGGCACCACCGGCTGCGCCGTGGGCGAGCGGCACCGCTCCCCTGACGAGGTCGCGGCATCCGTCCAGGGCGCCGGCGAGCAGGCCGGCTCCGCCGTCGCGACGGTCCGCACGGCCGTCGTCCTGCTCGGCGACGACCGCCTGGCGGTGACGACGGCCGACACCGCGCAGGCCGACTCGGTCCGGGTGCTGGAGGAGGCGACCCGCACGCTCACCACCCTCGCGCCGCCGGACGCACGGACCGGGAGAGCCCGTGACGCGGTGCTCGCCGCGGTGCAGGACGCGACGACGGCCGTCGTGGCGGCGGGCGCGTGGATCACCGCGTCGGGGCCGCGCACCGGCGACGACCGGGCCGAGCCGCCCCCCGAGGTGCTCGCGGTGCTGGACGACGCGGCCGGTGGTCTCGACCGGGCGATCGCCGACGCGGACGGGGCCGGGTCGTGAAGCGGCTGCTCGGCGTCGCCCTCGGCGTCCTCACCGCGATCGGCGGCTTCCTCGACATCGGCGACCTGGTGACGAACGCGGTCGTCGGGTCCCGGTTCGGGATGTCGCTGGCGTGGGCCGTCGTCGTCGGTGTCGTCGGCATCTGCCTGTTCGCCCAGATGTCCGGCCGGGTCGCCGCGGTCAGCGGCCGGGCGACGTTCGAGATCATCCGCGAGCGGCTCGGCCCGCGCGCCGCGCTGGCGAACCTGTCGGCGTCGTTCCTCATCAACCTGCTGACCCTGACGGCCGAGGTCGGCGGCATCGCGCTCGCGCTCCAGCTCGCGAGCAGCGTGGAGCCGCGGCTGTGGGTGCCGGTGGCCGCGCTCGCCGTGTGGCTGGTGATCTGGCGGGCGAAGTTCAGCGTGCTGGAGAACGTGACCGGGATGCTCGGGCTGACCCTGGTCGTGTTCGCGGTCGCCCTGTTCCTGCTCGGCCCGGACTGGGGCTCGCTGGTCGGCCAGGCCACCGACCCGACGATCCCGGCCGGGGAGACCGCCCCGACGTACTGGTTCTACGCGATCGCCCTGTTCGGCGCGGCGATGACGCCCTACGAGGTGTTCTTCTTCTCCTCCGGCGCGGTCGCGGAGGGCTGGACCCGCAAGGACCTCGCGCAGTCGCGGGTGAACGTGCTGGTCGGGTTCCCGTTCGGCGGCCTGCTGTCGCTGGCGATCGCGGCCTGCGCGGCGGTGGTGCTGATGCCGCGGTCCATCGAGGTGTCGTCGCTGTCGCAGATCGTGCTGCCGGTGGCCGAGGCGGGCGGGAAGCTGGCGCTCGCCGTGGTGATCGTCGGGATCGTGGCGGCGACCTTCGGCGCCGCGCTCGAGACGACCCTGTCGGGCGGGTACACGCTCGCGCAGTACCTCGGCTGGTCGTGGGGGAAGTTCCGCCGCCCGGCGCAGGCCTCGCGGTTCCACGTCGCGATGGGCGTGAGCCTGCTGATCGGGGTCGGGGTGCTGATGACGGGCGTGGACCCGGTGCGGCTCACGGAGTACTCCGTGGTGTTCTCGGCGGTCGCGCTGCCGCTGACGTACCTGCCGATCCTCGTGGTCGCGAACGACCCGGAGTACATGGGCGACCGGGTCAACGGGCGGTTCACCAACGCGCTGGGGCTGGTGTACCTGGTGCTGATCGTCGTCGCGTCCCTCGCGGCGGTCCCGCTGATGATCGTGACGGGGGTGGGCGGATGAGTCCTCGACGGCGACGGGTGCGGCCGGGACCGGTCGCGGGACCGCGGCCGGAGCCCGAGCCGGCGCCGGCGGGCCGGGTGCTGGACGCGCGGCTGCACCTGCTGGACCGGCAGGTGCTGGACCGTGACCGGGTGCCGGTGACGACGGTGGACGACCTCGAGCTCCGCGGCACCGACGGCGACCCGGACCCCACGGGCGCCGACACCGTCGTGCTGACCGAGCTGCTCTCGGGGCCGGTGCTGGCGACGCGGATCTTCGGCGGGCGCCCGCCCGCGTCGCGGTGGCACCGCATCGGCTGGCGGCACGTCGCCGACGTGGGGGTCTCGCTGCGGCTCGGCGTCCGCGGCGCGGACCTCGACGTGACCTGGACCGAGCGCTGGCTCCGCGACCACGTGGTCGCACGCATCCCCGGAGGTCGCCATGATCCTGAGTGACCTGCTGGACGCCCCGGTGCTCGCGTCCGACGGCGAGCACGTCGGGTTCGTCGTGGACGTGCGGTTCGTGCTCGACGGCCCGCCCGCCGGCCCGGGGACGCTCGCGGCCCCGCGGCTGCACGGGCTGCTGGTGAGCCCCCGGACGGGGACGTCGTTCCTCGGCTACGAACGGCGCGACGTCCGCGCGCCGTGGCCGATCGCGCACCTGGTGCGTCGGCTGCACCGCGGCACGTTCCTGACCCGCTGGACGGACGTCGCGGCGGTCGATGTCGCCGGGGTGCACCTGCACCCCGCCGCGCGCCGCTACGACGCGGCCCTCCCCGGGCCGACGCACCAGGAACCGGCGGAGGCGGAGCACTGAGGGTGCCGTCCGCCGGGGACGCCCCGTGCACCTGGGACGTCGGTCCCTGGTGTCCACACCTCGGGGATGGTGCGCCTCGACGCACCGCCGGCGGATAGCATCGAACGGTGTCCTCGAGTGCTGAGCCGGTCGACGTCGTCCTGGTCGGGGGCGGCATCATGTCCGCCACCCTGGCCACGCTGCTGACGGAGCTCGAGCCGTCCTGGCGGATCGAGATCGTCGAGCGGCTCGACGGCGTCGCGCTCGAGAGCAGCGACGCGTGGAACAACGCCGGCACCGGGCACGCGGCGCTGTGCGAGCTGAACTACACGCCCGAGCGCCCGGACGGCACGATCGACATCGCCAAGGCCGTCACCATCAACGAGCAGTTCCAGCTGTCCTGCGAGCTGTGGGACCACCTGCGCGCGTCCGGCCGGCTGCCGGACGACCGGTTCCGCTCCTCGGTGCCGCACCTGACCTTCGTGCGCGGCGCCGCCGACGTGGACTACCTGCGCCGCCGGCACGCCGCCCTGACCGCGCACCCGCGGTTCGCCCACCTGGAGTTCACGGACGACCCGGCGACCATCGCGGACTGGGCCCCGCTCATCATGGACGGCCGCGACCCCGGCGAACCGGTCGCGGCGACCCGTGCCGACGACGGGCTGGACGTCGACTACGGCGCGCTGGCCCGCACGCTGGTCGAGGACCTCGTCGCCCGGGGCACGGACGTCCGGCTGCAGACCGAGGTCCGCCGCGTGCGCCGCCGCCCGGACGGCACCTGGCGCCTGCACCTGCGCGACCGGTCGTGGAACGCCAGCCCGGTCCGCACGACCCTGGACGCGCGCTTCGTGTTCATCGGTGCGGGCGGCGGGGCGCTGCGGCTGCTGCAGTCCTCCGGCATCCCCGAGATCCGCGGTTACGGCGGGTTCCCGATCAGCGGGCAGTTCCTGCGCACGACGGACCCGGCGCTCGTCTCCCGGCACCGCGCGAAGGTCTACGGCAAGGCGGCCGTCGGCTCGCCGCCGATGTCGGTGCCGCACCTGGACACCCGCGTGGTCGGCGGCGAGCCGGCGCTGCTGTTCGGCCCGTACGCCGGCTGGAGCATGAAGTTCCTCAAGGCGGGTTCCTGGACCGACCTGGTCCGCACGATCCGCCCGTCGAACCTCGTGCCGCTCGTCGCGGTGGCGGCGCACAACGTGGATCTCGTGAAGTACCTGGTCACCGAGGTCCTCGCGTCGCGCGACGCCCGGATGCGCACCCTGCGCGCGTTCCAGCCGACGGCCCGCGAGCGCGGCTGGGAGCTCATCCCGGCCGGGCAGCGGGTCCAGGTCATCAAGCGCGGACCCGGCGGCGGGGTGCTCGAGTTCGGCACGGAGCTGGTCACGGCCGCGGACGGCTCGATCGCCGGCCTGCTGGGGGCCTCCCCCGGCGCGTCGACCGCGGCGTCGGCCATGCTCGACCTGCTGCGCCGGTGCTTCGCCGACCGGTACGAGGCCTGGCGGCCCCAGCTGGAGCGCATGATGCCCGGGCTCGCCGGCGACGGAGCCGCACCGGTGGTCCCGGCCGCGGACCGCCCCGACGAGGGCGGCACGGGCGAGGCCCCCGACGCCGACCCGGACCTGGCCGCCGAGACGGGCGCCGCGGACGGGACCGCTGACGACGGCGAGCGCCCGGGTGCCGCGCCGGAGCCGCGGCACCCCGCGGGCCGCCGGCCCACGCGCCCGGTCCCGCCGCGCCGTCAGCGGACGACGACTCCCCCGGTCGCCTGATCCGCCGGCGGGGCGCACCGTGGGGCGATGAGAGCACTCGTCCTGAACTGCACCCTGAAGCCGTCACCGCAGCCGTCGAACACCGACGCGCTCGCCCGAGTCGTCGTCGAGGCCCTGGAGGGCCACGGCGTCGAGGTCAGCACGATCCGCCTCGCCGACCACCACCTGCCGCCCGGCGTCGAGTCCGACATGGGCGAGGGCGACGCGTGGCCGGCGATCCGGGAGGCGATCCTGCACGCCGAGATCCTGGTGGTCGCGACGCCGACCTGGGTCGGGCACCCGTCGTCCTACGCCCAGCTCGCCCTGGAGCGGATGGACGCGATGATCTCGGAGACTGACGACGACGGTCGCCCGGTCGCCTACGACCGGGTGGCGGGGGTGGTGGTCACCGGCAACGAGGACGGCGCGCACCACGTCATCTCGGAGATCTCCGGCGGTCTGGTCGACATCGGGTTCACGATCCCGCCGCAGAGCTGGACCTACTGGAACCGCGGGCCGGGCCCGGGACCGGACTACTCGGGCACGGAGGAGGGCCACGAGTGGAGCCACGCCACCGGGCGCGCGATGGCGCAGAACCTGGTGGGGGTGGCACGCGCCCTGGCCGCGCAGCCCCTGGCGGCACCGCCGAGCTGACAACCGGTGGCCCGGCCGAGCCGCCCCCTGCGGGCTCGGACGGGCCACCGCACGCCGGCCGGCGCCCTCCGCACCGTCCGACCGTGTCACCCGTGTAGTCCGCGGGCGCCCCCACGACGTCACGCGCCCGCCGTGTGATCTGCATCACACGGCGGGCGCGCGGGTCCGGCGCGGGCGCGACCCCGGGGGTCAGAGCCCCGTGTCGAGCACGACCCGCCCGTCGATGGTGCCGGTCTCCATGCGGGTGAACACGTCGTTCACGGCATCGAGCGGGCGCAGCTCGTACTTCGTGCGCACCGCGCCGCGCACGAAGAAGTCGATCGCCTCGAGCATGTCGAGCCGGGTGCCGACGATCGACCCCCGCACGGTCAGGCCGCGCAGCACGGTGTCGAAGATCGACAGCGGGAACGTGCCCGGGGGCAGGCCGACGAGCGAGACCGTGCCGCCGCGGCGCAGCATGGACAGCGCCTGCGGGAACGTCGACTCGCTCACGGCCGTGACCAGCGCGGCGTGCGCGCCGCCGACCAGGTCGTGCACGGCCTCGCCGGGGTCGCCGTCCCGGTGGTTCACGACCAGCTCGGCGCCGTACTCGATCGCGGAGGCGCGCTTGCTCTCCGAGCCGGTCACCGCGACCACCCGGTAGCCCATGGCGGCGGCGTACTGGATCGCCATGTGCCCGAGGCCGCCGATGCCCGAGACGACCACCCAGTCGCCCGGCTTCGCGTCCGCGACCTTGAGGCCCTTGTAGACGGTGACGCCGGCGCACAGCACCGCGGTGATGCCCGCGGCGTCGGCGCCCTCGGGGATGCGCGGCGCGTACCGCGCGTCCACCAGCATGTACTCGGCGAACGAGCCGTCCACGGAGTAGCCCGAGTTCTGCTGGGCGGCGCACAGCGTCTCCCAGCCGCGCAGGCAGTCGACGCAGGTGCCGCACGCCGTGGCGAGCCAGGCGTTGCCCAGGAGGTCGCCCTCCCGCACGCCACGGACCTCGGACCCGACGGCCACGACGCGCCCGGCGCCCTCGTGGCCGGGGACGAACGGCGGCGTCGGCCTGACCGGCCAGTCGCCGCGAGCGGCGTGCAGGTCGGTGTGGCAGACCCCGGAGTAGTCCACCTTCACCAGCGCCTCGTGCGGACCGGGGACGGGGACGGGCCGCTCCTCGATCACCAGGGGGGCTCCGAGGTCGTGGACGACGGCGGCCTTCATCATCTCGGGCACGGCTGCTCTCCTTCGCTCGGGCGCTCCACCACTTTGTGAACGCTGTCACGAACAAACGTAGCCGTGTGGCCCCCGTCACGTCCCGGGACCTCGGGCCCAGCAGATGCGCAGGTGGCGCACCCCTGCGACGGTAGGACGATGACCAGCAGGCTCGTGCTCGTCCGCCACGGCGAGAGCGAGGGCAACGTCGCCGCGACCCGCGCCGAGCGCGCCGGGGCCGAGACCGTCGACGTGCCCTGGCGGGACGCCGATACCCCCCTGTCCGCGACGGGGGAGGAGCAGGCGCGGGCGCTCGGTGCCCACCTCGCGTCGCTCCCCCCGGACGACCGGCCCGACGCGCTGTGGTGCTCGCCCTACGCGCGGGCCCGCCGGACCGCCGAGATCGCCACGCAGGGCGCCGCGCGGGAGGCCGGGCTCGCCCTGCGGCCCGTGCTCGACGAACGGCTGCGGGACCGCGAGCTCGGCGTGCTCGACGGGCTCACCAGCCACGGCGTCGGCCACCGACTGCCCGACGAGGCCGCGCGCCGGGCCCGGCTCGGCAAGATGTACCACCGGCCGCCCGGGGGCGAGTCGTGGGCGGACGTCGCGCTGCGGCTGCGCACGCTGCTGGCCGACCTCGTCGCCGCCGAGCACGACCGGCCCGACCGCACCGTGCTGGTGGTCTGCCACGACGCGGTGATCTGGCTGCTGCGGTACGTCGCCGAGGGCCTGACGGAGGACGAGCTGATGGCCGAGGTCGCCGCGCGCTCGGTCCGCAACGCCTCGGTGACCGTGCTCGCCGCGGACGGGCCGCCGCGGGCCGGGGGCTGGCGGGTGGAGCGGTTCGACGACGTCGGCCACCTCGCGCGACGGGACGCCGAGGTCACGGAGCATCCCGGCCAGGGGGACGAGTGACCACCGTCCTCACCCCGAACCTGCTGCGGGGCTGGCCGCTGCCGCCGCGATCCGGCGGCAAGGACGCGCGGGGCGGCGTGCTCGTGGTCGGTGGCGCACGGCGGACGCCGGGGGCCGCGGCGCTCGCCGGGACGGCCGCGCTCCGCATCGGCGCGGGGCGCCTCACGCTCGCCGTCGCGGACTCCGTGGCGACCGCGCTGGCCGTCGCGACGCCCGAGGCCGGCGTGCTCGGCCTGCCGGAGACCGCGGAGGGCTCCCCCACCGGCGCCCCCGCACCGCACCTGGCCGACGAGATCGCGCGCGCGGACACCGTCGTCGTCGGCCCCGGCCTGGACGAGCCGGACGGCAGCGCGGCGCTCGTCCGGCTGGTGCTCGGCGCGCTCGCCGAGGACGACCCGGACGGCGACCCGGACGGGCACGGCGGCACGGCGGTGCTGCTCGACGCGTTCGCCCTCGGGGTGCTCCCCCGGCTCGCCGGCGCCGTCGTGCTGCCCCCGGGCCGGACCGTGCTGACACCCAACCTCGCCGAGGCCGCGCGCCTCCTCGACCTCGGGGACGTCGACCCCGAGGACGCGGCCGCGCGCGTCGCCCGACGGTGGGGTGCGGTGGTGACCTGCGCCGGCCGGGTCGCGCACCCCGACGGCCGGCGGTGGGCCTCGGCCACCGGCCACACCGGGCTCGGCACGTCCGGCAGCGGCGACGTGCTCGCCGGCACCGTCGCGGGTCTGCTCGCCGGCGGTGCGAGCCCGGAGCAGGCCGCCTGCTGGGGCACCGCCGTGCACGGCGCCGCCGGCGACCGGCTCGCGGCACGCGTCGGCCCCCTCGGCTACCTGGCGCGCGAGCTCGCCGACGAGGTCCCGGCCGTGCTGGTCGAGATCGGCGCCTGACCGCCCGCGCGTCCGGCCCGGGGCACGGCAGCCCGTCCGGGCTCAGCCCGCCCGGCCCCCGCCCTGCTGCGCGACCCGGTCGGACGCGATCGTGTAGCGGAACTGCGTCACCGTCGGCTCGTCGAGCCCGAAGGTCGGCGACGACAGCGTGACTTCCTCGGTCCCGGACGTCCGCCCGGTGTCGCGGTCGACCAGCAGGAGCCGCACCACCGGGTCCAGGTCGTTCGGGGCGCCGGGCACCGCGATCGCGACCGACACGCGCCCGGAACGGTCCACGACCTCGCCGGCCAGCGTGACGCCGGGCTCCTCGGCGAGCACCGTCCAGATCGCGGCCTCGAGGTCGGAGGGCAGCACCCAGGTGTCGGTGAGCCGTGACACGGCCTGGTAGACGCACCACCCGCCCGCGGCCGCACCGTCCCCGTCCGACGACCCGGCGCAACCCGGCACCGACGCGAGCAGCTGGGTCCGCAGCAGGTCGGGGTCGAGGGAGAGTCCGGCGACGAGGCCGGGGTCGACGGTCCCCGCCGGGAGGCGGTCCACGTCGGCGTCCGCGGGGCTCGTCCCGACGGTCGTGAGCCGCCCGTCCGTCCCCAGGCGCGCGCCGCGCCACTGCAGGACCACGAGGGACCCGTCCGGCCCCAGCCACGTCTCGGTCACGGTCGGCTCCACGGTCGAGACCGTGCCGGCCGTGGTGCTGGTCAGCCAGGACTCCGACAGGACGTGCTGCACGTCGCCCGCGGGCGCGGGGTCCACCCGGGCGGCGGCGGTCCGCGCCAGCCCCAGCAGCGCGTCGCGCGCCGGCTCGCCGTCGCCCGCCGCGAGGTCCTCGGGCGAGATCGGGTACGCGAGCATCGACGGCGAGCCGGTCGCCACGGCGACCTCCGGCGAGCGGCCCGGGATCGTGGCGATGCCCACGGCGAGGAGCACGGCGGCGGCGACCGACGTCACGGCCAGCCCGGCGCGACGGAGGCGACGGGTCCGGCGGGCGGCCAGCGGGACGACGGTCGTGCCCGGCGCCGCCGTCGGGTCCCCGTCCGGACGGGCACCGCCGCCGGGCTCGGCGACGCCGACGGGGCCGCCCGCGACGCCGAGGATCGCGGCGATCGCCGCGTCGTCCTGGGCGGGGTCGCGCCGGTCGGCGGCGTCGGTCCCGTCGACCGGAGCGCCGAGCCCGAACCGGTCCAGCGCGGCGCGCAGCGCCTCGACCTCGGCGCGTGCCTCGCGTGCGTCGTCGTCGGTCGTCATCGTCCCCTCCCCCCGGGGTCGTCGGTGGTCCCGGCGTCCTGCACCAGCGCGCCGAGTCGGGCGCGGGCACGGGACAACCGGGAGGTCAGTGCGGTGAGCGAGCAGCCGAGCACCTCGGCCGCCTCGGACGGGGTCAGCCCCGCCCACACGGTCAGGGCCATCGCCTCGCCCTCGGCGGGCGGGAGCCGGGCGAGCAGCCGGCGTGCACGGTCGGCGGCGGCGAGCTCGTCGGCCGGGTCGGGCGACCCGGGCCGGGTGGGCTCCATCGCCGCCGCACGCGCCAGGGTGCGGGCGGCACGGCCGTGCTGCTCGCGCACGTGCCGGATCTTGTTGCGGGCGACGCCGAACACCCACGAGCGCAGGTGCTCGGGATCCGTGCGGATCTCGGCCCAGCGACGCCACACCACGAGGAACGTCTCGGCCACCACGTCCTCGGCGAGGCCGTCCGGGACCTGGCGCCGGGCGTAGCCGCGGACCTGGGGTGCGAGGGTGCGGTAGGCATCTGCGAAGGCCGCGGCGTCCCCTGTCGCCGCGGCGGGTTGCTCGGGCTCCCCGTCGCCGTCCGTCCCCACGCCACCTTCAGGTCGCTCGCTAACACGTCGTGGGAGTCATGGTACGGATCGAAGCGCTGGCGACCGAAATGCTGGAGTTCGCGATGCCGTTCTGCCAGCAGCGGATGCTGCCGCTGCCGTTCGTGCCGGAGTAGATCCGCACGTCGACGCCCATGCGGTTCCACACCGAGCCGGCCGTGCCGATCCCGGTGTTCTGGAGCCCGACCGACGCGGTCTGCCAGAACGTGCCGGTGTACCCGGTGCCGGACCAGAGGCAGAAGTTGCCGATGTCGCACTGGCTGCTGGAGTAGGGCGTCACGACGACGTCGTCGGCCTGCGCGACCGAGGCGAGCGCGGACAGGCCGAGCGCGAGCGTCGCGGCGAGGACCACGCGCAGGCGACGGGACGGACGGAAGGGGCGGGAGGTGCTGGCGGCACGGGAGGTCGTCATGACCCCGATGTCCTGCGAGCCGCCCCCGACGTCACCCCGGAGTCGTGTGAGTTCCGTCACACCCGGGGCGCGCCGGTGTCCGGCCGGATCGCTACCCCGCCATCCTCGTCAGCCCGGTGACGACGGCCACGACCCCGATCGCCCCCCAGACGACGGCGAAGAACTGCACGGGGATCCAGAACAGGGTGTGCTGGTTGAACGCCCGGGTCGTCGCCAGGCGCTCGTGCGCGAACAGGTCGTCGGCCATCTGCCGGGCCTCGTCCAGGGATCGCGGCTGCGGCTGGCCGGGGCCGAGCGAGAAGCGACCGCTCGCGACGAGCTCGTCGAGCTGGGCCCGACGCCGCCCGGCCCACTCCTCCACCCTGCGCTGCGGCGAGGTGCGGTTCAGCGCGACACCCGTGAACCACGTCGCGACGGCCGCGCAGAGGAAGCCGGCACCGGCGGTGACCGGCACCACCGAGTCGTCGACGAACGCGGACGCCACGCCACCGCCCAGCATCGCGGCGAGCAGCCCGTAGACCGCCCCCAGCACACCCCACCCACGCCAGATGATCACCGACAACCCCCAGAGCTCGCTCGTGCGGGCACGGCCGTACCCGCTGCGGCACGTTACCGACCGCGCCGGCGTCACGACCACCGGGCGCACCGGCGCCGCCGACCACGGCGGGGGCGCCCGACGCACGGGGGACGCTGCCGCTCGACGAGTCGACGCCGGTGCGCGCCGGCCGCGCCGAGACCGCTCCGGGTCAGGGCACCCGGCCGAGCAGGCCCGCCACCGTGGCGACCACGGCCAGCAGCGGGAACGCCCCCTGGACGGCGGCGGCCCGGGCCTTGCCGGGGGAGGTCAGCACGAGCACGAGCGCCGCCGCGAGCATCGACCCGGTGCCCGCGAGCACCAGCGCCGCGCCGGCCGCCTCCGGCCCGGTGACCGTCAGCACCACGCCGACCCCCGTCACGACCGCGAGGAACAGGTTGTAGAAGCCCTGGTTGAGCGCCAGCTCCTTCGTCGCCCGGGCCTGCTCGGGCGTCGTGCCGAAGGTGGCCCGCGTCCGGGCGGAGGTCCAGGTCAGCGACTCGAGCGTGAAGATGTAGACGTGCACGAGGGCCGCGAGCGAGGCGAGCACGAGTCCGGCGGTGGTCACGCGCCTCATCGTGCCCCGCGCCCGCCCGGGCGGCCAGCCCTTGTGAGGTCCGCCACCCCGGCGTAACGTACAACAACATGGTTGTACGTCAGCTGGACCCGGTCGAGGTGGACCACGTGTTCGCCGCCCTGGCGGACGCGACCCGGCGCGACATCGTCGACCGGGTGCTGCGCCGGCAGGCGTCCGTGAGCACCCTCGCCCGGTCCTACCCGATGAGCTTCGCGGCCGTGCAGCGGCACGTCGCCGTGCTCGAACGGGCGCACCTGGTGGTCAAGCAGCGGCAGGGCCGGGAGCAGCTCGTCAGCGCCGACGTCACGACCCTGCGGGCAGCCGGCCGGCTGCTCGACCGCTACGAGGAGCTCTGGCGCGACCGCGTCGACCGGATGGACGCGCTCCTCGCCGCCGCACCACCCGCACCGCCCGCACCGCCCGCACCGCCGGGCACACCGGAAGGGGACGCACCATGACCGTCGTCGAGACGCATCAGGACCCGCAGGCCCTCACCTTCACCCTGGTCGCCGACCTCGCCGCGCCCCCGGACCGGGCGTGGCAGCTCTGGTCCGACCCGCGCCGGCTCGAGCGGTGGTGGGGCCCGCCGACCTGGCCGGCCACGTTCGTCGAGCACGACATGCGCCCCGGCGGTCGCGCCACGTACTACATGACAGGACCGGACGGCGAGAAGGCGCACGGCTGGTGGCGGGTCACCGCCGTCGACGCGCCGCGCTCGCTGGACCTGGAGGACGGGTTCGCCGACGACTCCGGCGCGCCGGACGACGCGCTGCCGGTCACGACGATCCGCGTCGAGCTCGCGGCGACCGCCGACGGGACCCGGATGACCGTGGTGTCGCGGTTCGCCACCGCCGCGGAGATGGAGCAGGTCGTCGCGATGGGCATGGCCGAGGGCATGACCGAGGCCGCCGGCCAGATGGACGCGGTGCTGGCGGCGGGCTGACCGCGGTGCCGGACGGCCGCGCGGGGTCGGGCAGGAGGTCCCGGCAAGTCATGGGATGACCGGGGGCATGATGGACCCGTGGACCTCCGACCCCGCCGCGACCGCGCGCGACCCGCGATGCGCACCCAGCCCCCGCGATGAGGGTGCGCCCGCGGGCCGAGCACCCCGTCACCGGCGCCGCGCTCGCCGTCGTCGGCGGGTTCCTCGACGCGTACACCTTCGTGGCGCACGACGGGGTGTTCGCGAACGCCCAGACCGGGAACGTCGTGCTCGTCGCGATCGACGCCGCCCGGGGCGACGGCGCGCACGCCCTGCGCTTCCTGCCGATCATCGGCGCGTTCGTGCTCGGGCTCGTCGTGGCGGAGTGGTGCGCCGCGCACCGGCACCTGCGCGGGCTGGGCGACCCCACCCGGGCGGTGCTGGGGGCGGAGATCGCGGTGCTCCTGGCCGTGACCGCGTTGCCGACGACCGCGCCGCACCTGGCGACGACGACCGCGGTGGCGTTCGTCGCGGCGCTCCAGGTCACGACGTTCCGGCTGGTCCGGGAGACCAGCTACAGCACCACGATGACCACCGGGAACCTGCGCACGCTGGTCACCGCGATGTACGAGTGGCTCAGCGGCTACGACCGCACGCAGCGGGCGGTGGCGCTGCGGCTGTCGGTCGTCGTGCTGGCGTTCGCGGCCGGCGCGGGGATCGGCGCGCTCGCGAGCGCCCCGGACGCGCTCGGCACCCGGGCGACGGCGCTCGCCGCCGCGGTTCTCGCGGGCGTGCTGGTCGCGGTCGAGATCCACACCCGCCGTTCTGCCGGTGCGCCTGCGCCCGTCCGCGCCCTCGCACCCCTCGCCGCGGACGGCGACTAGCCCACGAGGTGGCAGAACTCGGGGGTTTCGGCGCACCGAATCCCCCACGTCCTGCAACCTCGTCGCTTCGCGCGGGTCACGCGGCCGGGTCGTCCCCCGCGAGCAGGCGGTAGACCGACCGTCGCGCCTCGGTGAGGATCTGCGCCGCGCGCTCCTGCTGCTCGGCGGTGCCGCCGCGGGCGACCGACCGGACGGCTTCGTGCAGCCGGCCGAGCTCGCCGCGCAGGTCCGCCCCGGAGGCCGGGCCCTCGGTCGCGAACGGGTCGGGCCAGCCGGCCGACTCCTGCTCGACCAGGGCGCGCCCGACCTCGGTCAACTCCGCCGTGCGCCGGCCCGCGGACTGCGTGAGCCGGATGACGCCCTCGTCCTCGAGCAGGTTCAGCGTCGGGTAGACCGCGCCCGGGCTCGGGCGCCACCGGCCGTCGCTGCGCTCCGCGATGGCCTCCATCAGCTGGTAGCCGTGCCTCGGCTGCTCGGCCAGCAGCAGCAGGATCGCGTTGCGGACGTCGCCGCGCGGCCGCCGTCCCCGCCGGCCTCCGGACCCCGGACCGCCCGGGCCGGACCCGGGTCCGCCCGGGCCGCCGAACCCCGGACCGAAGCCACCCCGGCCGCCGAAGCCGCCGCGCGGGCCGCGGCCTCCGTGGCCGCGGTGCCCCCAGGGCCCGTGCCCGTCGCGACCACCGTGCGCCTCGGGCGCGTCGGGCACCTCACCCTCGTGCGACCCCGCGGGGCCGTGACCCGGCCGCTGCTCGCGGCCCCCGTTCTCGTCGTGCTCGTCGTCATATCTCATGACACTAACGATATATCGCTACCGTCATCCTGTCCACGGCCTGCGACCAGCGTCGACACCTCGTGCCGGCCGACCCGGTCGTGCCCGGCGGCACGGCCGACCCGGCGGCAGCCCGCGCCGGCAGGGGCCGGCCGGGGGCGTGGTCCGGCGCCCGGCGGTGCTGCTGCGCGAGCGGCTGCACGTGCGGACGACGGGATCGACGACGAGCGGCACCCCGGCGGAGCAGGTCGCGACGCAGGCGGACCCCGACGCCCTGCGGCCGGCCGTCCTCGCGCACGAGCGCGCGGCGCCCGCCACCGCGCCGGCCGCCCGGCGGGCGGGTGTCGGTGGTCGAGGGGAGGATGACGGACGTGCTGCTCGCCGACGTCGCCGCGACCTCCGCCGGCCTGACCGCGACCCGGTCGCGGCTGGCCAAGCGCGCCCTGCTCGCGGACCTGCTGCGCCGCACCGCCGCCGCCGAGGTGCCCGTGGTCGCCCGGTACCTCGCCGGCGAGCTGCGGCAGCGGCGCACCGGCCTGGGCTGGCGCTCGCTGCGCGACCTGCCGGAGCCCGCCGCGGAGCCGTCGCTCGACGTGCTCGCCGTCGACGCGGCGTTCGAGCGGATGGCGGCACTGTCCGGTCCGGGCTCCGCGGGTGCCCGCGCCGCCCTCGCCGCGGACCTGTTCGGCGCCGCGACCGCGCCCGAGCAGCGGTTCCTCGCGGGCCTCGTCACCGGCGAGGTGCGGCAGGGCGCGCTCGACGCGCTGCTGCTCGACGCGGTCGCGGAGGCCGCGGGCGTGCCGCTGGCCGCCGTCCGCCGCGCCGCGATGCTCGCCGGGGCCAGCGAGCCCGTCGCCGAGGCCGCCCTCGCCGCACCCGACCCCGGGGCGGCGCTCGTCGCTCTCGACGCGTTCGGC